>PXDR01000203.1 GCA_003566335.1 Cyanobacteria bacterium T3Sed10_344R1 | reverse complement strand
TTGGGAATCGGATCGGCGACCACCTCGCGCCTGGCCTGTTGATTCACCAGGTTCAGGGCTAGGTTTGCCTGGTTGATGGCTTGGTCTAAACCTCGGGCAATGGTCAGCCCCTGTTCGATATCTAGGCGAATGGTAGTCGTGGGGAACTGGCGCATGACGTTGAGCAGGGTTAACCCCTCCTCGGGGTCAGCCGCTGCTAGGACTAGGGCAGCGCGACTGGGTTTGGCCCCAGGCTGTCTCGCGCCAGTCTGCACCACATCTCCCAACTGTTCGAGCAGATATTCTCCCTGAGGGGTATCGAGGAAGCGTGAGACTGCAACAACGCCGACATCGGCCCGCTGGGTGAGGAACCCCCGCATCTGGGCCAATTCTTCTGGGGTAAAGAAGCGGGCATAAAAAGCCAGACTGCGGCTGAGGCTGCCGTCTCGGGCAAAGGCTTCGAGTTCATCTAGGGTGACTGAACGCTCTAGGGCTCCATAGGACACCAGCACCCGTTCGGCAGACCAACTGGGCAGGGTTAACAGCAGGGCTTGGGCTAATCCTAGGCCCAGGGCCAGGCTCCACCGCCGGGGCCATCGCAGGCAGGGAGAAGATGTCCAGTAACAATTTGCAACCATCGTACCGTCTGGGGAATGATGCCGTTTGGGGGAACTATTTGGGTCTCACCGCTTAGCTCCGTTGGGATCGCTTGGCGGTGTAACGCTCACAGGGCAGGCGATCCACTACTTTGTCAGCCTCTTGTGATAATTTCCCAAACTATCTACATCATGGCTCATGGGACAGAAAACGCTCAGGGGTTAGGGCTGAGGATCGAGAGCCGGGGTGATGCCAGCCGCCGTGAGCTGAGCCAGCAGATCTGCTTCTGACAGCAGGGGCACCCCTAGACTTTCAGCCTTGGTCAGCTTAGATCCGGCCTTTTCCCCGGCGAGGAGGTAGCTGGTTTTGGTGCTGATGGCGCTGGTGACTTTGCCCCCAGCTTGCTCAATCAAGGCTTTGGCCTGATCCCGTTTGAGGCTGGGCAGGGTGCCGGTGATGACTACAGTTTTGCCGGAAAAGGGCCGATCGAGGGGGGCGGTATCAGATTCGGCAACGGGCGGGTCGGCAGCGAGCTGCACTCCAGCTTGTTTGAGCTGCTCGATCAACCGTTGATTGGCGGGCACCTGGAACCAGCGGCAGACGGCCTGGGCGATTTCGGGGCCAATGCCGTAGACGGCTTCGATGGCTTCGATGCTGGCGTTGGCTAGGCGATCGACGGTGTAAAACTCGGTTGCTAATGCCTGGGCGTTAACGCTGCCGACGTGGCGGATGCCGAGGCCGTAGAGGACGCGGGGCCAGGGCTGGCTGCGGGACTGGTCGATGGCGGTGACAAGCTTTTGGGCTAGGGTGGCCCCCATGCGATCGCAGCTCAGCAAATCCTCTACGCTCAGGCGGTACAGGTCAGCGACGGAGCGCACCAAGCCTCGTTCGACCCAGTGCTGCACCCACTTTTCGCCCACCCCGGCAATATCCAGGGCGGCCCGGCTGGCCCAGTGGATCAGGGCTCCCCGGAGGATCGCCGGGCAAGAGCTGTTGAGGCAGCGGGTGACGGCTTCGTCCTCGGGCTTGTCTAGGGGTTCGCCACATTCGGGGCAGTGGGTCGGCATCTGGAACCGCTGGGCCTCAGGGGGGCGCAGTTCGGGCTGCGATCGCACCACTTCTGGAATAATTTCCCCGGCTTTCCGCACAATCACCGTGTCGCCGATGTGGATATCGAGGGCAGCCAGGCGATCGGCATTGTGGAGAGTCGCCCGAGCAACCGTGGTGCCAGCCAACTGCACCGGCTCTAGCTCAGCCACGGGGGTGACGGCCCCGGTGCGGCCCACATTGACGCTGATGTCTCGGACAACCGTGGGCACTTCTTCTGCCGGGTACTTCAGGGCGATGGCCCAGCGGGGCGCTTTTTGGGTAAAGCCGAGGTGTTGCTGCAGAGCTAGGTCATTTAGCTTCACCACCACGCCGTCGGTGAGGTAGGGCAATTCTGCTCGGGCCGTGGCCCAGTGGTCGTAATAGGCTGCGATCGCAGCCGGGTTGGCACAGCGCTGACGGTGGGGATTGACCTTAAAGCCCAGGGTTTGCAAGAGTTCCAGGGACTCCCACTGGGTGCGGGGTGGGGTGAGATCGCCAGCCCCCTCGGGCAGCAGCAGGGTGTAGGCAAAAAAGTCGAGCCGTCGCTGGGCCACCACTCGGGAGTCTAGTTGGCGCAGGGTGCCCGCTGCCGCGTTGCGCGGGTTGGCAAACTGGGCATCTCCCGCCGCCTCGCGGGTCTGGTTGATCTGCTCAAACACATCCAGGGGTAAAAAGGCTTCCCCCCGTACCTCCACCCGAGGGGGCAGGGTCGCCCCAGGCTGACTATGCAGCCGCAGGGGAATGGCGCGAATGGTGCGGACGTTGGGGGTAATGTCTTCCCCTGTGCTGCCGTCCCCTCGGGTGACGCCCCGCACCAGCAGCCCATTTTCATAGGTGAGGGCCAGGGCGTTGCCGTCGATTTTCAGCTCTGCGATCGCAGAGCCGTCCGCCGTCGGAGCCAGCTTGCGCCAGCGGTCGTCCCAGGCATAGAACTCCGCCATGTCAAAGGCATTGTCCAAGCTGTAGAGCGGAATCTGGTGGGGAACAGCGGTGAACTGACTGGCCGGCTTCTCCCCCACCCGCTGGGTCGGGCTGTCTGGGGTAATCAGGTCTGGATAGGCGGCTTCTAAGTCCTGGAGTTCCCGATACAGTCGGTCATAGACCGCATCCTCTAGGGTCGGGGCATCCAGGACATAGTAGGCGTAGCTCGCCTGCTGCAACAGTTGACGCAGATCGGCAGCCCGTTGGTGAGACTCGGCAGGGACAGACATAGGCTTTCTCAACTTTCAGAGTCAGGGGGATCCTACATCCGCGCTACATCCGCTCTAGGACATGAATCCCCAGGAGTCCTAGGCCCAACTTCAGGGTGCGGGCAGTGAGGTCACAGAGGATCAGCCGGGAACTGCGCTGGGGTTCTTCCGCCTGGAGCACGGTGCAGCGATCGTAGAACTGGTTGAACTTCTGGCTGAGTTCAAACAGGTACTGGCACAGCCGATTCGGCAGCAGATCTGCCGCCACTTCTGCCAGCACTTCATCCAGTTGCAGCAAGTGCTTAGCCAAGGCCAGTTCCGTGTCGTCCTTCAGGACAATCTCGGCCTGGATCTGCTGAAAGTTCACGTCGCCCTTGCGGCTGATGCCCTGCACCCG
>PXDR01000407.1 GCA_003566335.1 Cyanobacteria bacterium T3Sed10_344R1 | reverse complement strand
CCTCGACATTGAACGCTGCTTCACCCAGTCCCCCCTGCTTCGGGCCGCTGGCGTCCAGTTTAAAGCCACAGAATCAAACACCTGGCAGCTCACACTCAAAGCAGCTCAGTACGAAGTCACCTTCGACCCCGCCCTCTACGACCAGCGTCCCTCCCTACGGCTCATGGCCTGGAGCGACCCAGTCTTTGCCCAAATCCTGGAGCTGGGGCTGAACTTCAATCTCCCAAAAACAGACGATACTTAGAACCCAGCCTGAATCTTTGGATAGCCCGATACAGAATCTTAACCCTGTTGTTTCACTGCTGCGATCGCATCGGCCCACCACCAGCTTAGAAATGCCTTCAGCGCCAGCCCCGCCAAGACTGAACCCGCCAAAAACACATCGACAAATGTGGCCCGCGCCTCGGACTTCAACACCGGGTTATTTAACTGCTCTCCTGTAACCGCCTTGCGTCAGGTCAGCAGCGCCCTTGATATGAACGTCCTCGTCAGCCAGATAATCCCAATTACAGAGGTTTCAGGTCGAGTTTGCCCCAGCAAACTGCGGCCTGATTCCAGCACTAAATAGATCGCCAAGATAAAAAAAGCTGTCCCGATTAACCGCAGGGATAGAATTTCTCGCTTTTTGTTAGTGATATCGGCAAATTGCCAGAGCACCACCACTGACAAGCCAATTTCAATCACCGAGTCGAAGGCGAAGCCCACCAAGGCAATGAAGTTAGATGAGCCTGAAACCATAATCGCTCCGTGCCCCCTGAAAGCTTACGCCTTGGGCATTACAGGCTAATTCACCTCAACTTTTATTAATCAAGCAGGTCTTAGACAAAGCCCCGCTCAGAATTTATACCTTTTTCATGTCTATTACTCTACTTGTAGGATGGAACTGAATTTAGTCTAGTTCCTAATTTACATAAGAGATATGTATGAAATCAAAAAATAATTTTATGGGTAAAATCGCTGAGTGAATCAAGATGTATCTCGGTTTACAGTTCCCATATAGACTTGGTGGAATAAATGGCGTTAGGTGAGTTTGTAATAGGTCTCAATCATGCGCTATTTTCTAGGTTTATTTCAAAAGAAGATTACGTCGGGACTATTAGTTACATCTGTGTTTTTTGTGGGGGCTTGCTCTGCCGGAACTAATAGTTCTGGCGGAGGAGGAACGGGGGCTAATAGTAATTCAGGAAGAACGATTCGCATTTCAATCGGTACCCAAGATCAGGTGATCAACACCGCTGTAGGCGGGGCCGCAGTGCGTGAGCTAGAGCTCCTAGAAAAGCATTTGCCAAGGGATGGCCAATACGAAGGTGTGGAGTATGAGATTGAGTGGTCTAGCTATACCTCCGGCCCTCCAATTACCAACAGAATGCTGGCCGACCAAATTGATATTGGATTAATGGGTGATTTCCCTGCTGTGATTAACATGGTTACCTTTCAGCAGGAATCGAGAGACGCAAACTCAATATTTATCGGAACTCTAGCCTATAGTCCTAACGGTGCTGGCAATGCCGTAGTTGTTCCAATGGATAGTAATGCTACATCCCTAGCTGACTTAAGAGGTGGCACTGTTTCCGTACCCTTTGGCTCTGCTGCTCACGGTATGTTGCTAAATGCTTTGGCTGATGTGGGACTTGATCCTGAAACTGACGTAGATCTCATTAGTCAGTCACCAGAGGTCGGCGGTGCTAGCTTGCGTACACGGCAAATTGATGCCCATGCTGATTTTGTCCCCTTTGGTGAGCTATTTCCTTTCCGGGGCTTTGCCAGAAAGATCTTTGATGGTGCTCAAACCGGAGTGCCGACGCTCCACGGTATTGTGGTGCGTTCCGATTTTGCAGAAGAACACCCTGAGATTGTGGTGGCTTACCTCAAGGCTGTTTTGGAAGCCAACCAGATGTTCCAGGCTGATCCGGAAGGTCTGTCAACTCAGATTGGAGAGTGGTCTGGGATTGATAAGGAAGTGGTTTATATGTTCTTGGGTCCCTCTGGGTTACAACCTTTAGATCCCACCATTCGCGAAACTCAAGTAGACGCCCTGAAAAATAGTATTGCTACCCTGACAGATTTAGGTCGCTTCGAGGATCCGATTGAGCCTAATGAGGTGACGAACTGGATTGATGAAGGCTATTTGCGCCAGGCGATGGAGGAACTTGACTTAGACTATGACGAGGTCATTGCTACCGCCGAAGCCTATCAAATTACTGGCGAAGATGCTCTAACAGGTGAGGAAATCACTGATCCCAAGCTGGCAGCCCAATTCTGGGTACAGGGGGAAGATACGGTGAGAAACTTTGCCTCCATTTCCAACATGGTTAAGGCTCTAGTGGAGCTGCAAGCAGAAGGCGAGGCTGCTAACGTGATGTTTGTCCACGACAAAAATCATGGCTGGAAACTATTTGCTGAGAATTCTTACTTTGTCAGCAACGGTGATGATGTGTCGGCCTTTCTACTAGAGGCAGATGCCCAAGCCTATGCCTCAGAAACGGGCGGCCAAATGACAGCCTTTAGAGGTCTGCAAGATCTCTATGCTGGGCAGAAACCCCTATTGGTCGGTGCGGCCCCTTAGAAGAGAACCTACGGTTCTAGTTGAAATAGCGAGCGCCACGGTAGAACAAGTTGTCTGCCCTCGGTTCACCATCCTAAGAATCAGATGACTTCCCCGATAGATCTCTGCACTTAGAGGTGCTTTATGCAGGTCATAGGGAACAGAATGGCGAGATTGTCTTGATCTACTGTGGCATTTAGCTCACCGGTATTGACGCAATTTTAAGAGGCACGATATGGCAGTTTCAGTTTCGCGGGCCTACTCTCCTCGCTGGCTAACACAGCTAGGCAACACCTTAAGTAACCTGCTACTAGCTAATCGTTCGCTGCGGCGACTGTTAGCTATGGTGCTGTTCTTCGGCATTTGGCAATTTCTGTGTGTTATTAACTTTAACGTTTTCGTTGACTTTCAGTTCGTACCTTCCCCGGCAAAAGCTTTAGCAGCCACGATTAAATTCATGTCTGGCAACCCTTGGGTTCACTTCCGCTCTAGTATTATGCGGGTGTTCTGGGGTTATGGATTTGCAGCAATTTTCGGTGTCTTCTTGGGGGTTTTAATTGGTTGGTGTGCAGTGATAGAAGACTTTCTTCTGCCTCCGTTGGAACTATTACGACCGATTCCAGCTGTAGCCTGGATTCCCCTAGCAATTTTGATGTTCCCCACTTCTGAAAGTGGCATGATCTACATCACCTTTATTGGTGCCTTTTTTCCCATTTTAGTCAGCACTATCAGGGGAGTTGAAAGTACCCTGAACGATATGGTGCTTGTTCGAGTGGGACAGTGTTTGGGGGCTAAACCTTGGCACATTTTCAAAGATATTGTAGTTCCTGGCTCTCTGCCTAGTATCGCGAGTGGATTGACTATTGGCATGGGTAATGCCTGGTTTTGCTTAGTGACCGCAGAGATTTTGGCTGGACGCTATGGCATTGGCTACTTGACTTGGGAGTCTTATGTGACGTCCAATTATCCACCCATTGTGATGGGGATGCTGTTAATTGGTTTGCTAGGAGCCTTTAGCTCTTGGGCTGTGAGTAAAGGGATGGAAGCTCTGATGCCCTGGCGGGTGATTAAAAAGCAGAGCTGATCTGCACTCAAGGGCATATTGACCAAATTGATAAATAAGGATAAAGACGACGTGATGACGACGCAGATAGAGCAACGACACGCCGTTAAAGGTGCGGTACGGGTTGAAGGGGTATCCATGACGTTTCGCCGCAAGGGTCACGAAACTCATGTGCTGGACTCTATTCAACTGGGGATTGAACCAGGAGAATTTGTGTGCCTACTAGGCCCATCGGGGTGTGGCAAATCTACTCTACTTAACGTGATTGCTGGATTCATTAAGCCCACGGCAGGCTATGTGATGGTGGATCAGAACCCAGTAATGCGCCCTGGGGCTGATCGCGGATTTGTATTTCAGCAGTATTCCCTACTGCCCTGGAAGACAGCCTTCCAGAACATTGAGTTAGGGCTAAAAATTCGCGGCATGGCGAAGGGCGATCGCACTGAACTGGTGAATGACTACCTCAATCGGGTGGGGCTGTACAAACACCGCAACAGCTATCCCCATCAGATGTCAGGCGGTATGCAGCAGCGAGCCAGCATTGTGCGCGCACTGGTTAATTCGCCTTCGGTGCTGCTGCTGGATGAGCCCTTTGCGGCCCTTGATGCCCAAACCCGGCACATGATGCAGGAGCTACTGCTAGATATTTGGGAGGACTTGAAAACCACGGTGATTTTTGTCACCCATGACATTGAGGAAGCGATTTTCTTAGGCGATCGCATTTGCGTTATGGGGGTACAACCAGGCCACATCAAGGCTGAGTTGCCCATTGGCCTACGCCGCCCTCGCCACTTTGACGACACCCTCTCAGCGGATTTTGTAAACATGCACCGCCAGGTATTTGAGTGTATCCGCGAGGAGACGATGAAAAGTATGGAAAAGGGTTTTTAGAGCTATAGGGAGGCAATCGCCCTTTCTAAAAACTCTGGCTGCATCCATCGGTCGAGGTTTATGTGCCCTAGGTGTTCTTGCCCAGCGATCTGACCTAGCTGGTGGATGTGAGCTTGCAGCCAGTCAGCTCGCATATGAGTCTCAGGTAGGTAAACTACATTAGCCTGGTCGCTGGCGCTGGATCGTAGGGTTTTGGTAACAATGGCAGCATCCATATTTACCCAGCGGCTGACTAGGGTAGTGGCCATAGGTTGAGTGGCGTACCAATATTGAGCGGCCAGCAGTGCCCGCAGGTAGGCAACGGCAATCTCAGGATATTGCTCAGCCAAGTCAGCCCGAATTACCACCCCGTGGAAGGTAGGCAACCCATCTAAACTTTCGTGCAGCAGGCGGCGAAACTGGCCCCTATGTTTGGCAATTTCGTGAAATGGCGCAAAGTAGGCGTAACCATCCACTTGGGCAGTATTGTGGCCCGACCTTTGGGCGTTGTCCTGATCGAAGGCTTTTAGGGTAACGGCGTTTAGAATCTGTCGGTGATGGAGCGATCGCATCACCATGCCGTGAGCTGCTGAGCCGAAGGGCACCCCAATCACTCGTCCTGCCAAGTCGTCGAGGCAATCGAGGGGCGAATGCTGCGGCACAATGATGTCGTTGCCAGAGCCGTCTAGGTTGCTGGCAACAAAGCTAATTAAGCGGGTGTCTGCTGCGGGCACCGTGCCACCATCCCCCGCCACACTGAGCAGCAGCGGGTAATCACCCAGCACCCCAATGTCGATCTGCTGAGCCGCTAAACCCGCCACAATTGGTGCCCCAGAGCTGTAGTCAGTCCAGCGCAGCCGATACTGTACCCCGCTGTAGCGACCTTCGCGGGGCAAAAAATGCTCTAGCAAGCCCAGCCGCTGAATGATTAGTCCGGCAGTAACAGTTTGAATAGTGCGGTTTTGGGTACCAATGGTGAGGTTAATTATTTCAGCTCCGTTAGTGGAACCAGAGCGCACTAAAAAATTAGGGGCTTGGAACTGGGGCACTTTCTGGGCTGGTGCCCCAGCAGATGGTGTCGCCAAGAAGTTGGGGGAAGGCAGTTCTTTGACACCCCTGTTTTGGGTGACGCCAGGTTGGCTCTGCACCATGGCCACAAACTGACGAACTGGTTCTAGCCCCAGGCTACTCCGAGCAGCAGGTTGATCCGTCAGTCCTAGGGTGCGCCCTAAGCGCTTAGCCATCAGCAAAAATAGTGGAGTTCCGAGAGCGAATTCTTCCAAGGGAATACGGCGTAGCAGTCCAGCTTGGCACTCCATCTGAAACTCAAAGTCAGAAGCAAACCCCAGGTAGTGACCCTGGAGTAAGTAGGTGCGCATTAAACTGGCTGCATCAACACTCTCGACATGGCCTAAATCAGCTAAATTTAGTCCCAGTTCCTGCATACGCTTTTGCAGCATGATGCGGCCAGGCACCCCTTCTGGGGGTAAGACCCAAACTTGATTGGTTAACTCTTTGAGACTTAGCCAAGAGCACTGAGCCAATTGATGACTACTCGACACCACTAGAGAATAGTGAACAGAGCCAATCTCTAGCTCTAAAATCTCACCAAAGGTCGAAAAACTCAGATCGGAGAGGCCTATATCAACTTCACCTGTTTTGATCGCACGATACAGTGGCTCTACTGAATCAAACTGTAAGCACTTGGTTTGAACATCAGGATATACTCGGCGATATTCATACAGCACTGAGGGCAGCCAATTGCTTAGCATGTCGGGCATACAGCCGATTTTAAGAGTGCTAAATTTTCCTTGCTTGATTGCTTCAATCTCTGCCACCAAACAGCTTTCTAAATCCACTAGGCTAGAACCTTCTTCTAGCAAATATTCTCCAACCTGGGTCAGCTCTATACGCCGCCCTAAGCGTCTAAATAGAGGGGTTTTAAGGTCAGATTCTAAGCTTTTAATTTTGGCACTCACTGCTGGTTGAGTTAAATTGAGCGTATCAGCAGCCTCAGTAAAGCTCAGGCAGCGAGCTACTTCTAGAAATACTTTGAGCTGGTAAATTTCCATTTTGATTTACTCGCTTAAACTTTTTGTAGAAGTTCGGATCGTTTGTAGAAGTAGATTTCAGATTTCGCGATAATTGCAATTGCTTTCTAGTGAAGCATGTTTCTTGTCGCCAGAAGTAACAGAAGCTACTGGTTAAAACTTACTCAATAAAATATTTTGACAATCTTTTAGATGTGTCAAAAAACGGTAAATTTAACTCCATTTATTTTTTTTATGAGTATATAGAAAGCCATGATGGGTAAACCGTATCTGTTGTTACAAATGGCCTTGATTAACCTTGTAGTAACCCCTTAAAGTAGGATGCAAAGGCCCAGGAGCCAAGGGTCGCTTATCGCTTTTTAAGCATTAGCTAACCGCAACAATTTGATTTCACTGCCGTTTAAACCGAGGACTTGGTTATAGTGAACGTTCAGTATCTTAAAACTGATTTTCTAGTCGTCGGCGGTGGCACCGCTGGCACTATGGCAGGCATTAAAGCGAAGCAAGCCAGCCCCGACAGCGACGTGCTGATTTTAGAGAAGGCCAATATCCGCCGTAGTGGTGCGATCGCTATGGGCATGGATGGGGTCAATACCGCTGTCATCCCCGGTAACTCAACCCCTGAGCAGTACGTGCGCGAAATCACCATCGCTAACGATGGCATCGTTAACCAAAAAGCCGT
Organism: Cyanobacteria bacterium T3Sed10_344R1; assembly: GCA_003566335.1. GTDB lineage: Bacteria > Cyanobacteriota > Cyanobacteriia > Phormidesmidales > Phormidesmidaceae > PXDR01. Next base: position 6,902 of record PXDR01000407.1, on the reverse strand, counting down.
CTATGAAACCGGGCGGCTGGGCTTTGAAGTGATTCAAGAGCTAGAGAGCTGGGGGGTCAAATTTCAGAAAGACCACGAAGGCAACTACGACCTCAAACAGGTACACCGGGTCGGCAAGTACGTTCTGCCGATGCCCGAAGGCAAAGACCTTAAAAAAATCCTCGCTCGCCAGGTCAAGCGCCATAAAGTCAACGTCACCAACCGGGTGATGGCTACTCGCGTCATGGTGCAAAACGGTCGCGTCACCGGAGCCGTAGGTCTCGATGTGCGCAACGGCGACATGGTGGTGATTCAGGCTAAGGCTGTCGTGCTCTGCACCGGCGCTTGCGGACGGTTGGGCCTTCCTGCCTCTGGCTACCTCTACGGCACTTACGAAAACCCGACTAACGCTGGCGACGGCTACTCCATGGCTTACCACGCCGGGGCCGAGCTCACCAACATTGAATGCTTCCAGATCAACCCGCTGATCAAAGACTATAACGGCCCCGCCTGCGCCTATGTGGCCAGCCCCTTTGGTGCTTACACCGCTAATGCCGAGGGCCACCGCTTCATCAACTGCGATTACTGGAGCGGCCAAATGATGCTGGAGGTCTACAAAGAGTTGCACTCAGGTAAAGGCCCAGTGCACCTGAAGATGTACCACCTCGACGATGACACCATTAACGAAATCGAGACAATTCTGTGGGATAACGAGCGGCCTAGTCGAGGACGCTTTCACGCGGGCCGAGGCGAAAGCTACAGCACCCACGGCGTCGAGATGAACATCTCGGAAATCGGTCTGTGCAGCGGTCACAGTGCCTCGGGTGTCTGGGTCAACGAGCGGGCTGAGACCACAGTTTCCGGTCTCTACGCAGCTGGTGACATGGCCAGCGTGCCCCACAATTACATGATTGGAGCCTTTGTCTATGGCCGCATCGCGGGTGAAAACGCGATGGACTACGTGCGGGATTTGGAGCATGTAGAACCTGACCATGAATTCCTCGCCGCCGAGCAAGCCCGCATTTACGCTCCTCTGCAGCGGCCCGACGGTGTGCCCCACACCCAGATTGAGTACAAGTTGCGTCGCCTAGTCAACGATTACCTGCAGCCGCCCAAGTCGCCCAATAATCTGGACATTGGCCTACAAAAGTTTGTGGCCTACGAAGACACCCTTAACCTGATGGGGGCTCAAGACCCCCACGAACTGATGCGCTGTATGGAGGTACACTTCATCCGCGACTGTGCCGAAATGGCCGCCCGCGCCTCTCTATTCCGCAAAGAAACCCGCTGGGGTCTTTACCACTACCGCCTCGACTATCCCGAAAAGAACAACGAGGAATGGTTCTGCCACGTTAACTTGAAGAAAGGCAAAGCCGGTCATATGGAGTTGTTTAAGCGTGCGGTAGAACCCTATATCGTCGATGTCGATCTGGTTGAAGAGGTCTACGACGTCGCCGTTCGATGACCCATGGGGAGTTTTAAGTTTTGAGCGCTTGATTTTGAGTTTTGAATGAAGTCTTTAGTGAATTAATTCAAAACTCAAAACTAAGACCTAAAAACCCCCTTCCTCAAGACTACTTGCCCAGAAATTTTAAGGAAAACCATGGCCTTAACTACCCAACGGGTTGACGTACCCGTGATCGTCGATGAATCAAAATGCCTGGAAAAATGCGTCGCCTGCATTGAGGTCTGCCCCCTCGATGTGCTAGTCAAAAACCCTGACACTGGCAAAGCCTACATGAAGTACGACGAGTGCTGGTTCTGCCTGCCCTGCGAGAAGGAATGCCCCACCGGAGCAATTACGGTTCAGATTCCGTTTTTATTGAGGTGAGCAAACAGTTTTAAGTCGTGAACACTTTGAGTTTTGAGTTAAGTCCTTTGTCAACAATTCAAATGTCAACAATTTAAACTCAAAACTAAGCACTCAAAACTCTCTTCCCCCCTGTCGTCATTTTGGAACCTTTCCCCATGTACACCGCCGATATGGATCCTGAAGTTGCCCAGTGGGTTGAGATGCTGCGATCGCCCCAGTTGGATGAGCGCCTAGTTGCCGTCAAAACCCTGCAACATTTAGGGAATGAAGATGCGATCGAACCCCTGATTGGGGCACTGTACGACGAAAATCCCACGGTGCAAGAAATTGCCATCACCACTCTGTGGGAATTTGCCACCCCGGTCGCCATCAACCCATTGATTGAGTGTCTTAGCTCGCCCCACGAGAATGTACGCAGCGAAGCGCTGTCGGCTCTAAAGGAGCTGGTCTCGACCAACGACCTGATGAAACTGCTGGATCTGTTGCAGGTGGGCAACACCCACGCCCAGCTCAATGTGCTGGTGCTGCTGCGCAAAATCCACGATGCCCAGGCGCTGCCGTACATCATGCCCTTCTTTGAGTCGGAGAACCCCGATCTGCGGGAGGCGGCAGTGATCACCCTGCGTTACCTCAACCAGGTGGTGCGCTGTGAACCGGCTCTGGCTCTGGCGAAAGATCCGGTGGAGTCGGTTCGGCGGGCGACGGCGCTTACCCTGGGCCACCTGAGTGATGCTGAGGTAGTGCCGCTGCTGTGTGAACTGCTGACCAGCGATGAGGACTGGCAAGTGCGACGCAATGCGGCGCAATCCCTCGATATTTTGGCTGACTCGGCAGCTGTTGAAGCCCTGGTCAAGGCGATGGATGACCCCGAATGGCAGGTGCGTAAGTTCACCGCCCGCGCCCTGCAGAAAACTCCGGACATCCAAGCTCTCCCAGTGTTGATCAAGTCCCTGGCCGACGAATACTCTGATGTGCGGCGCGATGCGGCCACTGCCTTAGGAAAACTAGCCGACCCTAAAGCCCTCCCGCCCCTGCAACAAACCCTCAATGACCCTGATATGGACGTGCGGATTTTCTCCCAGCGTGCGATCGATGCCATCCAGAAGTCTCAGCCAGAACCCTCCAATGTCTAGCCATTCTTCTCCATTTCACCGCGCTGCTGAAACTCCGGTCGAAGCCCCCCCTAGTCCCCAGGTGATCGCCCGCAAGTCTGAGGTGATCACCCAGCTCAAAACCCTGCGGGAGCCGACCTTAGGCAATGACCTGGTCAGTTTGGGTATGGTGCGTAACCTCCAAGTGGTAGATGACTATGTCTATCTGCGGCTCTACGTCGGCAGCCATCAGCTTGCCCTACAAGACCAGGTACAAGCCACGCTGGGGCAACTGCCCTGGTGTAAAAAAGCCTACATCCAGCTCTGCACTATCCCTGGCGTGCGCACCACCCTGGCAGTGTCGAGCGGTAAGGGCGGTGTGGGCAAATCGACCACCGCTGTTAATTTAGCAGCGGCCCTGGTCAAGACCGGAGCTAAGGTGGGGCTCCTCGATGCGGACATCTACGGCCCCAACGTGCCCCAAATGCTGGGCCTGGGGCAGTGCGAAGTCCGCATAATTGACACCCCCGATGGTCAACGGTTTGTGCCCCTAGAGGCCCACGGTATCAAGCTTATGTCCGTAGGGCTGCTGGCTAAGGGCGATCACCCCCTGGCCTGGCGTGGTCCGGTGATGCACAAGATTCTTACCCAGTTCCTCCACGAGGTGGACTGGGGCGAGTTGGACTATCTGCTAATCGATCTTCCCCCTGGTACGGGCGATGCCCAAATCACCATCGTTCAAGAGAGCCCAATTTGTGGGGTGATCATGGTGACAACCCCACAGCAGGTCGCAGTCTCAGACGTGCGTCGCAGTGTGCATATGTTCCGTCAGGTGGGGGTGCCTGTGCTCGGTCTAGTCGAAAACATGAGCTATCTGCTGTGTGGCCACTGCGGCGAACCGACGCCAATTTTCGGCAGCGGCGGCGGTGCCCAGATCGCGACCGAACTTTCGGTGCCACTCTGGGGCCAGGTGCCTATCGATCCTCGTATTTGCGAACAGGGCGATACTGGTGTGCCCCTGCCCATGAAGCTGCCTGATGCTCCCTTGAGCCAGGTCTTTGGCCAGATTGCCTTGGGGTTGAATTCGACCTTCGGCCTGACAGCGGTGGAAAAAATGGTGGCCGTGTAAAAGGCCAGGAAGAAGAGTTGAGTGCCCCTGGTTGAAGACAGGTTTCTAAAGCTGTAGTTCTTTACGTCTCAGCTCCTAACCTGTAAAGACCAATGCGTACGCCCCGAGATCTTAAGCTCTAAGCCTTAAACCTCTTTTGGATCCCCGCTCATACCTCACTCCTGACCTAACCGGGTCAATCAGGGGATCCTTTTCTAATGTTCGCCCTGGCAGGAGGCACGCCCATGGACATCAGCACGTGGCTCATCAGTCTGGGGGTGGTGGCGATTGCAGGCTTCACTCGCGGTTTTTCTGGTTTTGGTTCGGGGTTAATTCTCGCTCCTGCCCTGAGCCTGATGTTTAATCCGCAGTTAGTAGTTGCCACCGTGGTGCTGCTTGAAATGACCGCAGGGGCTGGTCTGGTGCCTGAAGCGATTCAAAAGACCAGATGGAGAGAAGTCTTGCCCTTGGTGCTCAGCGCCATAGTGATGGTGCCAGTAGGGGCACACTTTTTGGCCTTGCTAGAGCCCACCCTAATGCGGCGCATCATTGGCGGGCTGATCTTTGGGTTTGTGCTGCTGTTACTGACTGGCAAAGGCCGCTACAGTCGGCCTCGCCTGGCCTTGACCTCGGGGGTAGGAGTGCTGAGTGGTTTCTTGACGGGGTTGGCTGGCATCGGCGGTCCACCCATTGTGCTTTACCAGATGTCGGGCAGAAATCCCGCCACGGCTAACCGGGCCAACTTTATTGTCTTCTTTGCCCTTACCCAGCTGGTGGCCCTAGGGGCTTACTGGGTGAGCGGCATGATGACGGTTGCAGTGGGGGCTCTCTTTATTCGCTTTGTACCAGCTTTTGTCGGGGGACTACTGATTGGGCGGTTGTGCTTTAAGCGAGTGAATGAAACGCTCTTTCGCCGCTTTGTGATCGGTCTATTGCTGACAGTGGCGGTGCTGGCGTTGGTGGCCTGAACTCACCTTTTAAACGGTTTTTAATGATGAAACTATCCTCTAAGGCTGACTCGGGGGCTTCGACCTCGGGCTCTGTTTCTAGTGACTGGAAAACCCAGAGCCTCTCGATTTTGCCGGGACTGCTGCTAACGGTGCTGATTGCCGCGATGGCTATTGGGTTACATCGGTTAACCGATCTACACACCCTGAACCCATTACTGATCTCTGTTTTGCTGGGCATTGGCTGGCGACAGTGGGGCGTGGTGCCTACGGCCTGCCGTCCTGGCATTAAGTTTGCGATGAAGCGGGTGTTGCGACTGGCAGTAATTTTGCTGGGTCTACGACTCAGTCTGGCAGAGGTAATAGCGGTAGGGCCCTGGGGGCTGGCCATGGTGGCGGTAGGCACCTTGAGCACGTTTTATCTAACCTGCTGGTTGGGGCCACAGCTGGGGGTTAACGCTCGTTTGGCCCAGCTAATTGCGGCGGGCACGTCGATCTGCGGAGCATCGGCAGTGGTGGCGACTAACCCGGTGATCGAGGGCTCTGAAGAAGATATGACCTATGCGATCGCAACCATTACCGGATTTGGCACCTTAGCCATGGTCACTTACCCATTGCTAGGAAATCTCATGCAGCTCAGCCCGCAAGCATTTGGTATTTGGTGCGGAGCCTCGGTGCACGAGGTGGCCCAGGTCATTGCCACCGCTTTTCAACAGGGGATGGTCAGTGGTGAGTTGGCCACCGTTACCAAGCTCTCGCGGGTACTGCTGGTGGTGCCGATTATTATGAGTCTGGGCTGGCAGACCAGGCGGTCAAATGCGGCCAGACTGACGGCGCTGCCAGTTCCCTGGTTTGTGCTATTTTTTGGTCTCTTAGTTGGCGTCAACAGTCTAAGTTGGGTCTCAGAACCTATCAAAGCTACGGTACTCAATGGCAATCAATGGCTATTGTGCATTTCTCTAGTAGCGATGGGACTAGAGACAAATCTATCTAGCCTTACCCAGTTGGGCATTAAGCCTATTTATCTAGCAGGGTTGTCTTGGATTTTCTTGTCGGCGGTGAGTCTATCGATGATTAGTCTGGGCAATCTTTTGAGCTAAGAGAATTCTGAATCTAACCGACACTTGGGTATCTGCTTAAACCGGGACGGTCGCAGTGCTTGGCACCTAACGAACTGACACATTCCTTTTCAAGTCTCGCAGGGATGGGGATTACAGCCCAGAGCCTTCATCCTGGAAAACTACAGACATATAGCTATCCTTGTTCCAATCCTGCTCCGTATCCTCATCCCACAAAAAAGCCCCAGTCCAAAGACCGGGGCCATGTGTGACCTACTCGAAAACCCTAGCAATTAATTCCCTACAGCCCAGATTGCCGCTGCTGTCGGAACTGCTCAGCGTAAGCCGCCTGCTCCTGGCGAATCTGATCCCGCGCTGCTCGACGAGCCACCATGTTGCGGTGACGGCACATCTCCGCTGCATAGATGTTCTTCGGCTCGATGTCCATCCGCTCGATTAGCTGATCCTGCTTGGCAATCTTGCCCAGCCGACCCACCTGATGACCCAGAAAGGCACAGACCTCAGTGCCCAGGCTGATAGCTAAACAGAACAGGATCGCCTTCTGAGTAACTTCGGCTCCAGGCCCATACAGCCCAGCAAAGTTGGAGTACCAGTCGAAGGCATAAGCCCCAAAACAGATAGCCAAGACAATCCCCACCACCAGGGCCGAGAGGGCCACCTTCAGCCAACCCGGCAACGCCTTCTTATCCCCAGAGCCCCCCAGCCCCGCCAACGACTGATAGATGTCGTCCCAGTTATCGGGGCTGACCACATAAATCGAAATTGCTGCCTCGATCGCCGCGATCGCAACTGCTGCTGAATTCACCCACAGCTCCCCCCAACCCTCAGCCGCTAGGCCCAAGCGGGAGAGCTGAACGTTGGCATAAAGCAAGTAGCCTCCAGCGG
>PXDR01000216.1 GCA_003566335.1 Cyanobacteria bacterium T3Sed10_344R1 | reverse complement strand
TGGCCCTCCACATCTGCTGTCGGATCAGCCTCGGCGTAGCCTAACCGCTGAGCATCCGCCAAAATATCGGCAAAATCGCCTCCCTCTTCCTGCATCCGAGTCAGGATATAGTTCGTCGTGCCGTTCACAATGCCCAGCACCGCTGAAATGCGGTTAACACCCAAAGACTGCTTTAGGGGCTGAATGACTGGAATACCGCCGCCTACCGCTGCCTCCAGCATGACGTAGACCCCAGCCTGATTCGCCGCCGTAAAGATTTCATCCCCATAGCGGGCAATCACCGCCTTATTGGCGGTCACCACCGACTTGCCGTGATGGATCGCCTGCAAAATCAGCGATCGGGCAGGCTCCAACCCCCCAATCAGCTCCACCACAATATCAATCTCGGGATCAGTGACAATCGAGGCTAAATCCGTTGTCAGACAGGCTGGGGGCAACGAAACCGGTCGGGGCTTGTCTACAGACCGCACCCCCACCCGGGAAATCTCAATCGACTTCAGCAGGGGGTGACGCCCCAGCCCATCCAGCAAAATTTGGGCCGTACCACCACCCACCGTGCCTAATCCCAGTAACCCAACCTTAAACAACGTCTTTCTACCCCTTCGCGTCAAACTAAACCGTCATACCAACCAAATTGTAGGCCCAACTGCGCCCGCCCCGTCCTGGCAAAAACAAAACCGAGAGGCGTTAGCCTCCCGGTTTAGCGAGTTAGCGGTCAAGTACCATCCCGGAGCATGAACACTCGACAGCCTGAATTAAAGCTGACCAACAGCCAGCCTTAGCCAGAGTCCTAGTACGTTTCCACGTGCCAGCGTCCAGCTTTCTTCATCGCCCGTTGGTACTCAGTCCAGTCCACCCCATGCTTGCCAGCCTCAGCCTTGAAAGCCGCATCAATGCCGTCTTCCATGCCCTTGAGACCGCAGATATAGGTGTGGGTGTTTTCCTTTTGCACCATCTGCCACAGCTCTTCAATCTTCTCAGCCACCCGGTGCTGGATATACATCCGGCCCCCTTCGGCATTTTGCTGTTCGCGGCTGATGGCGTAGGTCAGGCGGAACTGATCGGGATACTGGGACTGGATTTCCTCCAACTCCTCTTTGTAGAGAATGTTGGGGGTCTTGGGAATACCGAAGATCAGCCAAGAGAACCCTTTGAAGTCGTAGTCAGGATTTGCCTTGCGCTCAGCTTCCTTAAACATCCGCCACAGGTAAGCCCGGAAAGGTGCAATCCCTGTCCCGGTCGCCAGCATAATCACGTTGGCGTTCGGATCTTCCGGCAGCAGCATTTCTTTGCCGACTGGCCCGGTGATTTTCACATCGGCTCCAGGCTCTAGGTTGCAAAGGAAGGTTGAACAAACTCCCTTTACTTCCTCACCGGTTTCGGGATGCTTGTACTCTAGCTGACGCACGCAGAGAGACACGGTTTTGTCATCCACATGATCCCCATGACGCGTGGACGCAATCGAGTAGAGGCGTAGCTTATGGGGCTTGCCCTTCTCGTCAGTGCCATCGGGGATCACCCCAATGCTCTGACCTTCTAGATAGCGCAGATCCCCTTCAGAAAGGTCAAAGGTCAGGTGGCGAACGGTGCCAACCCCGCCTTCAGCAACCAGTTCCTGATTAGACAGGCATTTGCCGACGAAAGGATCCTTGGGACGATAGATATTAACCGGAATATCTGTCTTAGCCTTTGCTTGGGTCATGGGCTTACTTCCTTTTCCTGCTTGCGCGGGTTTAGATTCAGCCTTAGACATCGCTGACTGGTCGGGTGCGTCGCCATCAATTGGGCGAATACTGACGATCTGGCCACCCATCCGAGTAATGCGCTGCATTTCTTGGTTCATGCGGTTGTATGGAACCGTGATGAACACACTGCCGCTGCGCCGAATCGGATAATCTGCCTGATCGGTTTTCGCGTTCTGGCGCAAACCTTCGACTTCGTAAACAAAGAGGCGACTACCTGCAATGGAGTTGGCAGTACCGCCGCTGACGCTTGGATTGTACATTGCTGACTCGTAAACTCTCCGAACCCAACTTGACGTCTCGGGAGTCCTCGATGGGGGTCCCGACGACATCGGTAAGATGATCGAACTGACGCTCTTGCTCACAACCTGAAACCCAAAACCTTGAGCACAGAGCCTTGAACCTGGATAACCCTTAGGATGGAATTCCCCATTACAAAGCGCTCAGTTTGTTCTTAGCCTATCACCGTAAGGGGTATCCCCCTTTGCTCTGGCTGGGTGAGACTGGAAATCGCACCACCGGTCTAAGCCATTGCCTTCTAGAACCGTGAGCACCCTTAGCTAAGGTTGTGGGCCTAAGTTATGGCCTGAACTATGGGCCGGAATTGTGTACGAGTCAACCGCGATGTCTAGGGCTGAGATCTAACTTAGCGAAAAGCCAGCGCTTGGACTGTTGTCCCTGACTCAATTTCAGGATGTTTTCAGTATGTCTTCTCGGGGTAGGTCTTCCCTGGGCTTGTTTCCCCGTCCTGAAAGCGGGATTTCTCCACAGCGGCTGATCAGCCACCCTGAATTGAAGCGGTCGTGGCGTGATGGACTCAAGGGGGCCGGCAAATTCTGCACCGCCGCTCTTGTTGAGAATCTCCCCTTACTGGTAGGATCCCTAAACAGGGATCAGTGGAAAATTAGTAACGCTGTGAACCTGATGACAGAGGGCTTTTGTCCACTTTCTGTTAAAAGTGTGGTCAAAGGTGCCCCAGGTTAATTGGATGTAGCTGGTCTCAGTGGCGCAGCTTGGGTGATGTCCGAGTTAAGCGGTGACGGCAAGATACTCCAAGTCTGGGAATCTGGATTCGATTCATCTAGGTCTAAATATCTGGATCTAAATATCCGGATTTAATTTAGTGGCACTGCGTGCTGGTTCCTGGAGCGATGGGCGCAAGCTTAAGGCCCTGAGCGTCAGCTTTTCCCCAGTCTGATCGGGTCATCTGCCTGAGGTGCTGAGGCTAAGCCTCGGCTAACGACGAGTGAGCGGAGCGCTTCTGGCTAGGCCCCCTGTCATATTGGATTCGTTGGGCTAATTTTGTTGGGATAATCAAGACTGTGGTGGGCCGATCTGTGTAAATCTAAACCTCAGGACAAGTCAGCCGTGAAGCATCAAAATTTGCCTGAGTTTTGATATAAGTTTGGTTTGATATAAGCAAGTTTGAACAGTTGTGCGTACTTTAGAGGGAACCTATGATCAGTAAGCCAGACCGGGTGGTTTTAATCGGTGTTGCTGGAGACTCTGGCTGCGGTAAATCAACGTTTTTGCGG
>PXDR01000276.1 GCA_003566335.1 Cyanobacteria bacterium T3Sed10_344R1 | reverse complement strand
TGGCGCGGTCGAGGACGTCTACCTGGCCAATCTTGTGGCTGTGCTGAAAGGGGATGCTGGCAGAGTTGACCGTACCGAGGCAGCCAACGACCCGATCGTCGCTGCTGTCTTCGCCAAAGCTGGCAAAAATTTTGCCAATGGGTCGGGCAATAAAGCCTCCTAGGGTCAGGGCGATCGCACCACTCCCCAGCAAAATCAGGCTGGCCAACTCGCCTTGGGGTGCTTGGTTGATCGATGCTGCGATCACAACATTCCCCATCCAGCCCAATAGCCCCCAGAGGCTAAAGTCCAGGGCCAACAGCAGCAGCAGCGGCGCTCGCCCCACCCCAAACCAGGCCAACACCTGCCCCAGGCTGGCCGAACTTCCCCCATCCACGTCAGCTTCTAAATCGGTGTCCAGCCCACCGCTATCGGCGTCCACATCGAAGTCGGCATCCATATCGGCATCGCCATCGAAGTCGGCCCCATCCTCACCGCCCCCTGCAAAAATCACTAGGCCAAACAACAGCACCCCAGTCCCTAGGAAGATCCAGTACGGCAAATTGGATGGATCGAAAATCATGGTGAGTCTTGACCTGAGATCATGCCCAAGATAGCTCTATTGCCCGTGTAATAAACTGAAGATAGGGAAATTATGTGGGTTTTGTAACGATTTCTGGCCCACCACCTGTCATCCCCCTTTGTTACCCTGTCACCCCCCCCCTGTGATCACCATGAAAGTTAAACGCCTGGGACATGTAGCGATCTGCGTCAAGGACATCGACCAAGCGGCCCAGTTCTACCAGAACCTGGGGATGGACTTGGCGTGGAAGGACAAAGATTGGGCCTACCTCAAAGCCGGGGAGGATGGCCTAGCGCTGCTCAGCCCCAGCTATGCGCAGGCCGGGCCGCACTTTGGCTTTATTTTCGACAACCGGGCTGAGGTGGATGCGGCCTATGAGCGGCTCAAGGCAGACGGGATTGCCATGTCCGAGATTCACGAACACCGAGATGGCACCGCCTCGTTTTACGGCAAAGACCCCGACGGCAACTGGTTTGAGTATCTGTATGAGCCGGTTGCTGTGGGTGCCAGCAAATAGTTGATCAGCGTTGAAAGGCTCTGGAGACGACTTGGGCAAGTGCTGAGCTTGGGCATTTGCGGAACAAAATCAGCCAGGGCATCACGCTAGTCGCCCATCAAAAAGCCCCGATCGTAATGATCGGGGCTTTCTGGTCTTTACCGGCAGTTCCGGCTATATCTGGTCTTTGAGTAGCCGCGACTCATCTCCCCTAAAGAGACTCATAATCAACATAGTCCCCTTCAGCAGGGCCACCATTGCGCGGGGGGCGCTGAGCCGGGCGACCGCCTGAACTGTAGGTTGAAGAACTGGCGCTGTAAGACACAGGGGTGACCGCATCGTTCTCTCGAACGCTGCTGCCGTTATTGCTGCTGCTGTAGGCGGTGCCCCCTTGATTCCACTGGGGTGAGCCAAGCCCCCCCATTCCAGCGCTGTAGCCCCCTGTCCCGGCTGCCCCAGAGCTCATAGAGCTGCGATCGGTCATCTCACCTCGAAGCTGTAGGGGGGGACGGCGACGACGCACTCGTTCATCTTCCCGAGGACTACGACTGTAGTTTGTTGGGCGCTCGGTGCGGCCCGGCCCCCGCATGTCTTCGGCGTAGGGATCACCGTAGCTGTCGCCATAGGCATCCGGCTGAGCATATCCCGCCCGAGGGGCTGGACGGCTGTCTCGGCCTCCGGGAATGCGGCGTACAGAGCCGTATCCTTCATCCAGGGGAATGCGATCGCGCTCTAGCTCTGCTCGCACATTCGTGCGGGGATCTTCCCGATAGGGGGCCGGACGGCTGGGGCGACCGGGGCGATAGTCATCCCGGAGGGGCGGTTCTGCGGGAGCCCCGGATGCGGCATAGCGATTTTGCGGAGAACGGGAGCGGATGTTTTGAATCATCAGCGCAATCAGCATCCCGACCATGATCATCTGCTGAAACGAAGGAATGAGCTCCATCGTCAGGTGAGCTAGCAGGAAGATGCCCGATAGCAAACACAGCACAGCATAAATCTTGTCTGAGTCGCGTTCATAACCAGGCTTGAGCTTGTCCAAAAAGAACAGCGCAACCGCACTCAGAATTAAGAGAATGCCTAGAAGTAGGGGAACGGGGGTACCGAAATTCACAGTGGAGTCCTCTTAGGATGGCGACTTCGTTAGCAAGCCGCGAGTTGCCAGCGTCGGTGCCGTCAACTTACCAGTCCTATCCTAACGGGCATAGGAAAATTTGTCCCTGGCGTTTTGCCTGGATACCACCACCCTCAACTACTTCAGGCTGTTCAGATTAATCTGAAATTAAGGTGGTGAGCTGTTGGAACGAACGGAAAACAGGAGCGCCTGAACCGTGGTTCTAGCTTGCTGAGATTCTGGCCTATGGGTTGAAACTTTAAGCGGGTGGGGGGAATCGAACCCCCATCATTAGCTTGGAAGGCTAAGGTTTTACCACTAAACTACACCCGCATTGTGGGCTCAGCCATAAGCCAGGGACTGTCGGCTCAGCACTGATTAGGCTATCACAATTTTCGGGCTTATGACTTTAGGGCAGGCTGAGCTCGACTTCTAGGAGGGCGGAGTCGCTGATGATGGGCTGGCCGCCGCTAATGGCGGGGGCTAGGCGAGGGGGACGGGCCATTACCAGGCATTCGACTAAGCTATCAACCCTGGCATCGCCGCTAGATTCCTCGGTTCTGACCCCCAGGAGGGTGCCGTCAGCCTCGACAATGATGCGCAAGGCAAGGTGGACGCGGGTGGGGATGCGATCACGGGCAGATAAGTCACAGTTCGTGGCCGCCAAGGGCCAAGAGATCAACGTCGTCGATCCGTTCTGGAGTTGGGGCAGTTGGTCAGGAATGTCTCGGCCTGTGGGGGAGACGCGAATCCCGCCGAAGCGAGCATTGAGGGTCTCGGGGGGTGTGTCAGTTTCTGGCCCAGACCCCGTGGGCGGGGTGGCTTCTGCCTCTGGCGCTGGTGCTGGTGCTGGTGCTGGCGCTGGTGCAGTTGCGGGGGGGGATGAAGGGGAGTCGGATGGATCTGGATCTGGATCTGGGGCGGGTGGGGGTGCGATCGCATCCCCATTGTCATCACTGTCGCTGTCGCCACTGTCGCTGTCGCTGCGATCGCGGCCTCGGGCGCGATCTTCTACGGTTTCTCGGGGGCTGGTGCTGCTGCGATCGCTGGGCCTCGGGCGAGGCTCGATTGGGGTGGGCGGTGTGGCTCGACTTCTTGTACCCGAGTTGGGTCGGCTAGATCTGGGAGAATCAGGCTGCTGTGAGGGGGGCTCTTGGGACGGGGTTTCTGGTTCTGGTGCGATCGCATCAGCCTCTAAATCAGGATCAGGATCAGCGCCAGCCTCTACGTCAGCCGCAGTCTCCGTCTCCGTCTCCAACTCAGCCTGGGGCGGTAAATCAGCTAAATCAATCAGCTCAACTGGCGTGGGTTCAGCCTGGGGCGTGCCTGGAGACGGCAGCCACTGTAGGCGCACCCCAAGAGCTAGCAGGGCAATCAGATGTAGCCCACAGGAGACCCCTGCCAACAGCAGCCACTGCTGCGGCGAATTGGGTTTGGGGTAGTCTAGCCCCTGACTCATCGCTCAACCTAGATACCCAAGGGCGAATCACACACCATTCGATTCCGAATCCCAAACGCCGTCACCGGCTCGTCAATACCTTTGAGCTGTAGGTTGGTTGACTGCACCAATTCCTGCTCGCCCAAATACTCCGCCACCGAAGCCGACACCAGGATACAGTCTGCCGCTGCCGCCTCCTGGAGGCGGGCCGCAATGTTCACACTGGGGCCAATTGCCGTATAGTCCGCCCGGCCCGCGCCACCAAACATGCCCACCACCGCCATACCGTGGTGAATGCCGCAGCGGAACTGCACCGGGCTAATTCCTTTCGCCTGCCACTGCTGATTCAGCTTGTCCAGGTTGCTGTACATTTGCCGCGCCGCTGCCACCGCCCGCCGCACCTGCTCCGCTGGCTCCAGCTCTTCTGGCGCGCCAAATAGGGCCAGCACCGCATCCCCCATGAACTTATCCACCGTGCCGCCATTCTGGAAGATGGCCTCGGTCATGGATTCTAGGTACTCATTCAGCAGCTCCGCCACCCGCTGGGACTGGAGCATGTTGGACAGGGGGGTAAAGCCAATGATGTCGGTGAACAAAATCGTCACCAGGCGCGGCTCCGGGCTGAGGTCAAGCTGGAGATCGCCCTGGGCTGCTTTTTCCACCAGGGAGGGGGGCAAGAACCGCTTGAGCACGGATTCGGTCAGGTACTTATTCAACTCCGCCACCCGGCGCTCATTGGCCTTGAGGGACAGCAGGTTCCGCACCTCTGCCAACAGCTCCCGATCGTTAAAGGGTTTAGAGAGATAGGCGTCAGCCCCCCGCTCAGCGCTCTCAATCCGGGTTTCCTCATCCACTTTGGCCGTCAGCAGCACAATGGGGATGCCCGCCATTTCCCGTTCTGTCCGAATTTGCCGAATCAAGTCGAGGCCGTTAACCTCAGGCATCATCAGGTCAGTCACGATTAGGTCGGGGTGATAGGTTCGGGCCAGTTCGACCCCGACAGCTCCGTTATGGGCCGTGCGCACTTGATAGCCTTGGCGCTGCAAGATGTTCGAGACATAGGCCCGTAGGTCAGGGTTGTCATCGACCACCAGCACCTGGTAACGAGGGCGATCGGGGGGAGCGGTTTCGGGATCTAGTTCAAGCGGGGGAGCTTCGGCAACGGGGGGCACCATCTCTAGCTCCACATCCGACAGCTCAATGGCGGCCCGGTGGTTTTCTAAGGTGGCGGTCATTTCCAAGACCTGGGCCGGGGGCAGGTGGGTATTCCCCGTAGGTAGCCAGATTGAAAAGGTGGTGCCTTCGCCGTAGCAAGAGTCAACCGAGACTTGGCCGCCGTGCAGGTCTACCAACTCTTTGACCAGGGCAAGCCCCAGTCCGCTGCCTTCATAGCTGCGGTTGGCAGAACCATCGGCCTGGCGGAACCGCTCAAACAGAGAGGAAATCTGGTCGGGGCGAATGCCGATGCCGGTGTCTTCAACTTTGAGTAAACACTTATCGCCAGCAGGCGTAAGGCTAACGGTGAGGGTGCCCCCGGCTGCCGTGAACTTCATGGCGTTGGACAGCAGGTTGTAGAGAATTTTGTCGAATTTCTCTAGGTCTAAATACACCGTGGGGCAGGTGCTTAAGTCCTGTACTAGGGTGATTTGTTTGCGATCGCAATAGGGCGCAAACGCGGCCATCACTTCTTCTACCACGGTGGCTAAGTCGCAGGGGCGGAAGGTCGGCTGCATTCGTCCAGCATCGAGCCGCTGTAAATCCAGCAGTTGATTCACCAGCCGCAGCAGCCGCCGGGAGGTGCGCAGGGCTACCACCGACTGGTCGTACTCCAACCCCCGGCCCTGGCTCACCGCTGACTCTAGCGGGCCAATGGTCAGGGTTAGGGGTGTGCGAAATTCGTGGGAAACATTCTGGAAAAACTCGGTTTTCTGCCGATCCAGCACCATCAGCTGTTCCGCCTGTTGGCGGGTGGTTTGATAAAGCCGGGCCTGCTGAACTGCGATCGCAGCCTGAGACGCTACCGCCTGGGCCAAATTCACCTCATCCGGCAGCCAGTGCCGACTGCCATCCATCTGCCGCAGGGAAATACTGCCGATAATTTTGCCATCCGCGACCAACGGCACCACCAGCAGCGCCTGGGCCGGAGATCGCAAGGGTAAATCATCCGGCAGCACCATATCGGGCATATGCTGCAAGTCCTGAATCACCACTGGTTGCTGGGTCTCAATCAACCGCAGCAGCACCGGGTTCTCCGAAATCGGCACCTGGGACTGCGGCAAGTTTTCGCTCTCCAACGCCGGAGCCTGATCCACCGGATCGCCCGCCGTTGAGACCAGCTCGTTATCAGGAGCTGTCGCCACTGTCAGGGCTGAACTCACTGCATCGTACAGTCCCACACATTGAACAAACTCATCCTGCTCAGTCCACAGAGACAGCGCACAGCCATCGACCCGCAGCGCCTGCCCCAACTTTTGGGTAATCGCGGCAAAAATCTTCTGGGGATTGAGGCTAGATCGAATCGCCTGGGTAATGGTGTTGAGCAGCACCTCCCGCTGAGCCAGAGCCTGTACCCGTTCATAGGTTGACGCCTGGGCCAAAGCCAAGGCCGCCTGGTCGGCCACCGTCAGCATCAGCTGCACTTCTTCCCCCTGCCAGGCCCGGCTTGTCCCCTGCTGGTGCAAAGCCAACACGGCCAGTAACTCCCGCTTGTGAATCAGCGGCACCATCAGCGTCGAGACAATTTGGGCTTGGTCATAGTTGGCCAGCCGCGCCGCCGGGTCTTCCTCAGGGGGTAGGATTGCCGCCAGGTCTTCACTCACCTGTTCTGCCACTACCAGGGCAGTGGTCGGCCAGACTGTCTGCTGCAAGGTGGGCTCAGGCACCACTGCTAGGCCCGCGCCAGGAGCCTCTCCCGATTGCGCCGCTTGATAAAGGAAATAGGGCTGGCTCAGGTTGGCTTCGTAGGTCGCCAGCAGCACACAGGCGCTTACCTCCAGCATCGGCCCCACCGTATCCACGATGGTTTGCAGCATCTCTTGGGAGGTTTGGGCACTGCGAATTGTGTTGGTTACCGCATTCAGCAGGGTTTCCTGCCGCAGCACCCGATTGAGTTCTTCAGTCCGGGCCTTGAGGACGTTGTGGGTATCAACGGCTTGACGCACGACACCCCGGAGATCCTCGTCATCCCAGGGTTTGGTGACATACTTAAACACCTTGCCCGCATTGATGGCCTCCACCAAGTCCTCGACATCGGTGTAGCCAGTCAGAATAATCCGAATAATATTGGGGTACTGGTGGGCCGTGCGGCGGAGGAACTCTGTGCCGCTCATCCCCGGCATCCGCTGGTCAGAGATGATCACCGCCACGTCTTGTTGGGCCGCCAGAATCTCTAGCGCCGCCTGGCCCCCTTCGGCCCGCAGCACTTGATATTCCCGGTAAAAACTGCGGTAAAGCAGATCCAAGTTATCTGGTTCATCATCCACCACCAGAATCTTGGGCTTTACCTTAGTAGACTTACGGCGCGATTCTCGACTGACCATTCACCCCTCTCTAACGCCGAAACAGGGACATCAACATTGCTGTCATCATTGCTGTCATCGGTCTCCCAACGGTTAGCACCGGTAAAACATCACAAACAGTTTGGGGTGCAAGAGGAGACAGAAAAACCATGATTAGGAGGCGTAAAATACTCGCTGTGCTAGGTCAAGCTAGATCAAAAACTGGCAGAGGGGCGGGCAATTTGCCCTTGTACCCAAGATACGACCGCTTCCTTCCGCAATCCGGGGAATCCCCTGCTGTCCCCTAGGAAGTTCTTGCTGCGGTCTACCCACTGCCCCGAGTGCCGTGAATTAGCATGGGCTAAGTCCACACTGCTCGTCCACGCTAATCCAAACTGATTAAGCCGACTCTCCCTGACCTACAATTCATTGAGGATTCATAGCATCTAGACGTTGGTGATTCACCCTAGGCCAATTCTACCCACCAATCCTGCTGAATCCTCATTTCTCTGGCGACTGCGACAAAAGAACAGGGGTTTACGAGCCACAAAGACAGCTGGGGCCAGGCGACTAGGGCAGTAAAGTCAGCGCAGAAGCACTCAGCATCTCTAAATTTTTTGGGGCAACCGTCGTTAATGACGCGATTTTGATTGAGTTATGTCGAGTTCGCTGCCGCCTTCCCCCCCTGCCCAGTTTGGAGTTTCCCAGTTGCCGGTCAGCATTCGCCCGGCTCGATTAGCTGATGCAGCGGAATTGGCGGATGTCCTGGCAAGTAGCTTTTATTCCCGTCAAGGCTGGGGACGGTGGCTCTATCCCCTGCTACGGCTGGGGATTCATGAGGATGTGAAAACACGGCTGAAGGCTCGGGGGGAGGACTATGTCTGCTTCATTGCGGTGGCGGTGCCTGCCCCGGCTGACCCGGCAGCTCCGCCGGCCTCTCCTCGCTTGTTGGGCACGGCGGAAATTTCCCTGAGACCCAGTTTGCCGACGGGGTTGCCCTGGTCTATAGCTTGGCCGATGGTGCGATCGCGTCAACCGTATATTTCTAATTTGGCGGTGCGACCTGACTGTCGGCGACAGGGCATTGCCGGTCAACTTTTGGCCGCTTGCGAGCAAACTGCCCGGATGTGGCGGTGTCAGACCCTGTATTTACATGTGATGGACGATAATGCTGCGGCTCGTCGTTTGTACACTCGGGGAGGCTATCAACTGCATCGGACGGAACCCCATTTGCAAACCTGGTTTTGGCAACCGCCCAAACGGCTGCTGCTACGCAAGCCGCTGACTGCGTCAACCCGGTTTTCTGGGAGCTAAGCTGTCTGTCTGGGGTCTTTTGCTGGGGACAAGTTCGGGGATTCCGGCCAAACTTCATGAAATCTTTAAGCTCATGACCAACGTTTAGGGGCGACCCTGTGCAGAGGCAGTCCCCTAAAATAGGGCAGATAATGCCCGGAATTGTGGGTTAAACGCCTTTTCTCACCCATGAGCGATCGCAATACCCATGAGTCTAGGCCCCTCTCTTCTGGCGCTATAGACTGCTCAGGGAGCCCGGCTTTGCCCAGTCTATGGGGAAGCACGGTGCCCCCCCTATCACACCCATCGGACGACTGAGCAACCTGTGATCCAGACTCCAAAGCCGGACGACATTCTTAAGCGACTGAGCAGTGGTGAGTTGTGGGTGGTCAACAGTCGCCGACGCAATGGGCTGATCTTATTTAAAGAGTTCTACGCCGAATTTGCCGGGCCAGGGGCGGCGGTGGGCGGTAGTTTTGACCTGGACTGTAAGCAGGTGATTCCTTTGGGCACCCTGTCGTTGATTCAGCCGAATGACCCGGAGGATCAGCAAAAGGCGCTGCGGATTCGGCTGCAGTGGATTCGGTTGACCCAGAATTTCACCGATAAAGCCGATCCCTATGACCGTGCCCAAATGATTTTGGAACAGTTCAAAAATTACTTTGACCAGTCCATTGTCGAGGGGGTGCCAGATGAAGCCTTTGCCATGTTGGTGGGGGTGCTGCCCTGCACGATGCGGACTGCCCGAGGGCGGCTGTCCTGGCAAGGCTATCCCTAGAGCGCTGGCGATAGGATGCTGGCGACAGTGGTAGGGGGTTAAGCCTTAAGAACCCAAATCGTGGCAAAAGTTCCCGAGGACTTGCTGAAGATGAGCCAAGGTGCGCTGATTTTCGGCTGGGGTGCCGAGGGTGATGCGTAGACCGCCGCCGGTATGGCGCACAAGGGTGCCTTGGGCTTTGAGCTGGCGGAACAGGCTGTCTAGGGCCTGATCGCAGGTTTGTTGTGGGATGCAGCCTTGGGTGGGCCGAACGTAGAGGAAGTTGGCGGCGCTAGGCCAGAGTTGCAGATTGGGGAGCTTTTGCAGTTCGGCGGTGAGTTGTTGGCGCGCGGTGATCAGGTCGGGAATGCTGCCCAGCAGGGTTTGGCGTTCTGCCAGGGCTAGGCGGGCGGCTGCCTGGGAGAAGCTGGGCAGGTTGTAGGGCAGCCGCACTTTTTCGAGTACGGCGGTGAGGGTGGGGGGTGCGATCGCATAGCCAACCCGATGGGCCGCCAGGCGAAAGGCTTTGGAAAAGGTGCGGGTCACTACCCAGTTGGGCCGCTGGGTGACTTCGGCGACGGTGGTGTGCTGACAGAACTCGAAGTAGGCTTCGTCAATCACCACGAGGGTGCTGGGGGGCAGGGCACGCAGCCAGTCGAGTTCTGCCGCTGTGAGGGGATTGGCGGTGGGGGAGTTGGGATGCACCATAAACACCAGCCGTACCGGGCTAGGGGCGACTGCGATCGCAGCACTTGCCGCCTCTAGATCCACCGAAAAGTCATGCTCGTGCCGATCCACGCTGACCACCGGCACCCCTAAGGTGCGGGCCAGGATGCCGTACATCGAGAAGGTGGGTTGGGCCACCAGAATTGAGCCTGCCCCGCCCACACAGGTGGCAATTAGCAGGGAGCGGATCAGCTCGTCTGACCCGTTGCCGACAGAAATATGTTGGGCCGTGATCGGGCGAGCCGACAGATCTGGGGCCGTTTCGTTGACGTAGGCTGCGATCGCAGCTTTCAGCGCCCCGTGGCCCCCGTCGGGATAGCGGTTGGCGGCAATCTCCTGCTGATACTGCCAGGCCAGCTTCTCTTTGAGGGCTGGAGGCAAATCCAGGGGGCTTTCATTGGTATCGAGGGGATCTAGGGGCTGATTGGCCGCCTCACCCGCTTCGCCAGCTTGGTGGGTATAGGCCGCCATCGCTGCCAAATCTGGCCGCAAAAAGCTGGACTCAGCCCCGGTCTCGGTGATGGGATCTGTCATTGCCTCTGACTGCTGCGATCGCACCTGCTGCACCATAGCCTCTCCTTTCTTCCCAGTTCCTGGGAACCGTCCGTCCCCATTATGGCAGGCCAGCGCTAGCCCAGAAGGATCGAGCCATCCCGTATACTGACCAGGGAGCGCACGGCGCAACTGGCATGACAAGACCGGGAGCTTAGGACAGCAATTTGGGCGTTGAACTTCGCAGCTACGTTTACATCGACAACCTACAGCCACAGCACGCGGCCTATATGGGCACCGTGGCGATTGGCTTCTTGCCGCTACCCGGCGATGCTTCCCTGTGGATTGAAATTTCCCCTGGGATTGAAATTAACCGAGTGACAGACGTTGCCCTCAAGTCTGCCGTGGTGCGACCTGGGGTGCTGATGGTTGAGCGTCTCTATGGCCTGCTGGAAATTCACTCCGGCAATCAGGGAGAGGTCAAGGCCGCTAGTCAGGCGATTTTGCAGACCCTAGGGGTGAATCGCAATGATTGCCTCAAACCCCGGATCGTTTCTAGTCAGGTGATTCGCAATCTTGACCCCCACCACGTGCAGATGATTAACCGCACCCGCCGGGGCAACATGATTGTGGCCGGGGAAACCCTTTACGTGTTTGAGGTTGAGCCTGCGGCCTATGCCGCCCTAGCCGCGAATGAAGCGGAGAAAGCCGCGTTTATCAATATCTTGTCGATCAATGCCTTGGGCAGCTTTGGTCGTCTGTATCTCGGCGGCGAAGAGCGAGACATTTTGGCCGCCGAAGCAGCAGTGCTTGGCGTGCCGGGCGTATTTCTCAACAACCAGGGCACTTATTATACCCGCGAACTGGAAAACAAATACGGCCTGGTATTCAATTACACCGAAAGCAAAAAAGACCAGGAATCATCGATCCGGCAAGGGGTTGAGATCCTGACAAGTCCGGGCATACTAGAAACCTGGCAAAACAGAAGGCAGCTCATGCTGAAAGACAAGATCGATGTCACAGACTTTTTGCTGTGGTTTGTCGAACACTACCCCGAAAGCAAAAAGCTTATGCAGAATAATATGAGCTAACTGAAATAATTAATCTTCTGCTAAAGTCCCGTAATCCACTTTAAAAAACCCCACCAAAAATTCGGTAAAACCCCTGTTTAGCCGTATTTTTGCAAACTGAAGCCAACCAAAGAGGCCCGATGCTGAACAGACGACTATTCAATAAGCAGAACCGGATTAAGCTGCTCATGGTCCTGTACCTGGTTTATCTGGTGGCGATTTCTTTTGCCCCAACCGGAGGCATGAATGTGGAACTGAACAGAACAGTGTGGTATGGCCTCCGGGCGGACTACTGGCTGCATGCCTTGTTTTTCATTCCGCTCGTACCACTGTGGTATACCATCTGGCCGCATCACCACAAACTGCTGGTAATTTTTTACGGGTTGGTGATTGCGGCTGTATCTGAGTTTGTACATTACTAACTGCCCTACAGGGCGCTAAACATCAACGACCTGTACGCGAATATGTCGGGCGTGGCGATAGGCGCGGTGTTGTATTTGATCATCAAAGTGATTTTGTCACTGGATTTTTTCAGACGCAAAAACAGGGTCTTGGTGCCACCTATAAACCAAACCCTGCGATTGAGTTCCATCTCAAGCGCCCTGATGGAATCAAAGCTCACCTTGCATAGTTTGTCTTTCCCGCTGAAAGATGTGATCATTTACCAGGTCAAAAAGGTAAGGCGGGTAAAGAACCCGGTGTTTTCGACTTCCTGGATGGAGCTGAACCAGAATTCTTTCTGGATGCAGATCGATGGGGTGGGCAGTTTTTATGCCTGCGACGGCAGCGAGGTGGAGGTGGCTCCTGCGCCAGGCACCTCGCAGGCCGCGGTGCGTTTATACCTGGAGGGCTCTGTTTACGGGGCCATTTTGCACCAGCGAAAGATCTTGCCATTGCACGGCAGTTGTTTTATTATGAACAAAAAGGGCATTATGATCTGCGGGGACTCCGGCATAGGCAAATCTTCCCTTACGGCGGCTTTTTGCCTGAATGGCGGGGAGTTTCTTTCCGACGACGTCACCCCCGTTATCAAGCGCAAAGGCAAGCCGCACATCATGCCCCATTCCACCCGGATCAAATTGTGGGACGACAGCCTGGAGCAACTCGGGCAGGATAAGGCATCGCTGGATTCTGTCACCCCCGGACACAGCAAATACTATTATCCGATGAAGCCTTCAAAGCGGAAAACATTCCCGCTGGACCAAATTTTCATCATTGAGGCCTCCGACAATGAAGTGTTCAGCTCAGTCAAACTGGATGGCATTTCGGCTTTCACCGCCCTGCGCAACGAAATCTACCGCTGGGAGTACCTGCCGGCCATGCCCAAAACCGAAGCCGCCTATCTGAATCAACTGATCGACATCAGCCGCCAGGTAAGCATCACCCGGGTGAAACGCCCAAAGGATATTTCCATAGAGGATATGCAGCAGCACATCAAACAATTAATCTGACCCCAACGTGCCATATCCGTCGAATCAGACACCACCCCCATCACAATGAAGCCTGCCCGCCATGAGATTGCCCGCTTCCTCGAAGCCCTGACCCTGCTGTACCTGGCCCGGCTCATGCTTTGGGTGTTGCCTTTCAAGTGGTGCATGAAACTGATCAGGCAGCGTGGAGGCAATGGCAGGGTACCGGCAACAGATGAACTGCCGGCCATCATAAAAGCCATCCGGCGGGCCAACAAACGGGCTTTCTGGAAAAACACATGCTTGGTGGAATCGTTCGCAGCCCGGTGGATGCTCAGGCGCAGGGGGATACAGTCCAAAGTATATATTGGGGTGAAGCCGGATCAAAAAACCAAAATTGCGGCCCACGCCTGGGTGATCAGCCACGGCACCGAGATCGTGCCCCGATCGGGAGAGTATAAGATTTTGATGGAAGGCTGACTTGCGTGTTTTGTGGCTGCTGCATACCGCTCCCGGAATGGGTGCCGGCCGCCCCAAGGTTTTGATGGAAGGCTGATGTGTAAGCTTCCCCCACAACTTTTTTTGGAAAATTGACTCAAAACATCTACCTTTATAGATTGATTTTACGTAAGATCATTGCAAAACACACATAAAAATGGAAACAAACAGGAAAAAACCCTGGCAAACGCCTGAAGTGAGCAGGTTGTCGGTCAAAAGCCTGACCCTGACCAGGGCAGCCAAAGACTTTCCTGAAAAACCCGGGAAAGACGGACAGGCTTATGGAAAAGGAGGTTCCTGATTTTCCTTCTTTCACATCCCTTGTCATCAAAGCTTTTCGCCGCTCAGCATAACCCAATATGCTGACCCCTTAATGATCCTTCAATGATTTACGCCTGCATCCGTTTTGACAGGAAGTTGTCCCTGTCACAACAGGCCCTGTTGAACATGTCAAAGACCCTGACCTGGGATGGTTGCATCTCCAAACCAATCACCTGGAAGGGGTTTTCGGGCGCCGTTCTGTTGAGCGGGGACCTTCCCTGCCAGGAATCTGACCATGTCTGGTTGGATGAGCAAAACGGCATCCTGGTAATGATGGATGGTACTGTTTTTAACCGGGAAGAACTCTGCGGGGAATTGTCGGTGTCCGGCCAAGAGCTAAAAGACCCCAAATTGGTCTGCCTGGCATTTTTACGATGGGGGCCATCCTTTGCAGAACGTCTGAATGGTGATTTTGCTGCCTGTATTTACCGGGAAAAAGAAAACCAGGTGTTTTTGTTTCGTGACCATTTGGGCATCAGGCCATTGGCTTTTTCATACAAGGGACAAGCACTGTATTTATCAACCGACATGATGGGTCTTTGCAAGGCTCTTTTCCCAGGCGAAAAGATTGATGCGG
>PXDR01000069.1 GCA_003566335.1 Cyanobacteria bacterium T3Sed10_344R1 | reverse complement strand
GTAGATCCAGAAACCAGCCTGCTTTAGCTGCTCTAGAGCCCGCCCTAAGTTGACGACCCGAGCCACCGGAAAAGTTTCCAGGGCTCCGGCAGCGACCTTGGCCACGGTGGACGTGATGCCCACAGCCCGCCGCTGGGGGATGACCATACCCTGAGCGCCGATCGCCTCAGCGGTGCGGATAATTGCCCCCAGATTATGGGGGTCAGTGATGCCGTCAGCAGCGACGATCACGGGTCGCTTGACGGCGGCTTTGGCTTGGGGGATTAAGTCTTCAAGCTCCATGTAGCCATAGGAGGCGGCTTGGGCCGCGATCCCCTGGTGGTTGGCACCATTGGTGATCTGGCTGAGGCGGCGGTTATCGACTTCGTCAATCACGGTGCCGCCAGCTTTGGCGTCAGCTAGCAGGGAGTGGAATCGGGCGTCGTACCGCAATCGCGGAGTGACCCACAGCCGGTTGAGGGTGCGTTCACCGGTAATTGCCGCTTCAACAGCATGGCGACCGTAAATCAAGTCATCGTCGCGATCGTCTTCTTGCTCGCCCTTGGCAGTGGGCGGCAGCACGGTGGAGGATGCAGATTCACTCCAATCGTCTCGGGATCGCTGGAAGTCGCGGCTTGAGTTGCGATCGCGACCCTGATAATCGCGACCTTGCCGATCCCGACCTTGATGGCGATCAGCCCCGCCAGAGCGACGGAAAGACTCGCCAGAGTCAGGGCCAGGATCAGCCGCTTTGGGCGCAGACTTACCCAGGATCACCTTTTTGCCATGATTACGCCCAGTCGGTCTAGGGCTATCGATCGCAGGCCGACGCCCCCCAGTTGGCCGTTCTCGCCTGGGCGTACGTGCTCCACGATCAGTTTGACCACTGCCTGCTGGTCTTTGGGGCTTGCTCTTCCCGCCCAAGCGTTTTCCTGGTTTTGGCTTATCCTTCATTGCATCTAATACCCATACAGGTCATCAAGCTAGACGGCATATCCATCGTGAGATAGAGATACCAAAATTAACGGGTCAACGGCCAAGCCGATTAAACGTGAGGTGATAGCTCTAGTTGACCCAACAGTTCCAATAATCGCGCGGGATCACACAGGTAGAGATAGCCAATCAAGGTCTCAAACCCAGTTGCCTGTTGATACAGACTGGCCGTTAAGCCTTGCCGTCCCCGACGCGGGGCAGCATTACGCCCCCGGCGCACCACATCAGCTTCTAAGGGAGTGAGCTGAGGCAGTAGGGTCGTTAGGTGCGCTGCCTGCTGTTCTGCCCGCACTTGGGCCACCACTTGCTGGTGATAGTGGCGCAATCGCTGGGGTGGATGCAGGTAGTGACGACGCACATACAGCTCATATACGCCGTCCCCCACATAGGCTAAAGCCATCGGGGAGTAACGGGCGATGTCGTCTTCACTCAGTCTCCCCCCTGTCAGCAGCAAATCTTGCTCCGGTGGTAGGGGATGGGAAGCAGGGGAATCGGGTGTGCGGTTCAACAGCAACAGCCCCAGCAAAAACTTATCACAGCAGCTCTTAACCTCTCAGGTCTAGCGTAAACCTAGCAAATTAGGTCAAGAACAGGAGTCTGATCAAGCTAGGTCAAACAATTGCCCAAGGCTATTGACAGACACTAGAGACGGCAGAAGTTAGAGCAGTGGATCGAAAATGCGATCGCACTTCACCCTCCCCCCATAGCTGATCCATTGCCGCACTAACCAAATCAGCCGAACTTACCAGAGCCTAAAACCCAAAGTCGCTTCACCAACGCCTCTAAGTTCGCTCAGGTCATCAGGCATAGCCTGATCAAAGACGATAGCTAGAGTCAACGTGCAGCTACCGGCTTGACTAGCCGGAAACATGCCCTGACGCTTGATCTCCGGCTAACTAAGCTTTGATCTTTGATCTCGGGCTTTTGGCTCTCTATTTGGCCCGCCATTCAGAGATCTTCTATTCAGATCTT
This sequence comes from Cyanobacteria bacterium T3Sed10_344R1, assembly GCA_003566335.1. Classification (GTDB taxonomy): domain Bacteria; phylum Cyanobacteriota; class Cyanobacteriia; order Phormidesmidales; family Phormidesmidaceae; genus PXDR01. The sequence goes on along the minus strand of PXDR01000069.1, from coordinate 1,356 downwards.
TAAGCGCTGACAGAACTTATGTGATCTAAACCAGTTAAATGACCTCTCAAAGTCAGAAAGTTGAAGCCTGTGGATTGGAGTCAGCTAGCTATCTTGCAGACTCTTGAGGGCATCCTCTACAGACGGCTGTAGGGACAGGAACTTCTCCAGCCGCACCAACTTCACGGTTTGAGTAACTCGCGCGTTGGTGACAAGCTGAACGCTTCCCTTGGCATTATTCGCCTGTTTGACCAGCTGCACTAAAGCCCCCAAACCAGAACTGTCCACGAAATCAATCGTAGATAGATCCAAAATCAGGTGGCTTGGCCCTTCGTCGATGCACTTTCCTAGAACTTTGCGGAAAGTTGGTTCAGAAAAGGCATCTAGCAGCCCAGTGAGGCGGAATATTTGGCATTTGCCCCTAACTTCCCGCGTGCCTCTTAAGCTAACAGTTAGGGTTAATGTCTCAGCGATTGGAGACCTCCTGTGACCAGACAGTCAAGAATTCGAGGCTTAAGTATAAGTCACGAGGGAAAGTCACCGCAAGCCTTTTAGGCGCTAGATTCAAATCTATTTGTGCCTCGCCCTTCGTGGCTCCCTTCAGAGCCTCAGCCCTCTAAATTGCCTCTAGAAGCGCGATTGAGCGAATACCCAACCCCGAACAGCAGTTTTCCTCGCCCCAGATGCTGGGAAACTTCCGCTATATGGCTGAGTGCAAACCTACTGCCGCCAGCGCCAGCGTTCATCGAGTAGGGTACGGCTCAACACCCGCACGGGGGACATGGCCTCGCCAGAGAACAAGGCAAAATCCACCGGGCCATAGTAACGCTCGGCTTGCTCAGCGAGTTGCAGCAAGAGGGCATTATCTAGCTGCACCCGCTGGGGCAACCGCAGCGCAATCAGCGGAATACCGTTTTGGCCATCACGGGGATTGATGCTCCACTCGCAGTCTTGTAGCATCCCTTTGATGTCCGAGGTCAGGGATGCTTTGAACTCCTGCATATGGGCAGACTTTTGCCGGAGTTCCTGCATGAGATTGAGGTTGGCTGAAGACATGACAACCCATAGGATTAACGCTGCAAACCTATACCCCGAGTCTTTCAGCAGTTGAGCGTACAAATACCGCTGCTTCAGGGAGGCTTGCTCCCAGTGTACCCTTGAGCTAAAGCGCCAGACCTGAAAACTTTCTATGGCTCAGCTACCGGACGGTTTGCCGCCCCTCCCTAAATCATGGGCTGCCAGCATTGCGTCGAACTGCCGCTTACTGGCGCTGATTTTTCCCTGATCTATCCTCTATCGCTCATTGATCCTCTATCGCTCATTGTTAGATAGTCCCCTCTACCTTCTATGGGTAAACACTATGGTCTCTCCCACACC
>PXDR01000610.1 GCA_003566335.1 Cyanobacteria bacterium T3Sed10_344R1 | reverse complement strand
CGAACAGATCCTCGAACGCCTTGTAGCCCTCAATGCTGAGCGGGCCGAAGAAGAACGCAACGGCCTCATCCGCTGGCTGCGTCCCGAATACCAAGCCCCCGACCAAGTGCAGACCACCCAGCAAGTCATCACCGGCATCACCGCACCAGAAGAAACCGTGATTGCCCCCGTCGAGCAACAGAAATTCCCCAACACCTTCAAAGAGCAGCTTGCCGCTATCCGTGACCTGCTCCGCACCCAGGGCGGGGAATGGACTATGGCCCAAGTGCAGGCCCAATTCAAGAACGCCAGCCGCAAACAAAAAGCTATCCAAGACTGCCTCGATACCCTGACCGACCTGGGCGTTATCGCGGTTCACACCGAGGATGGTCAGCCCCGCTGGTACATCGCCGACCTCCAGAAAGCGGCCTAGGGAGCTCATCAAAGCCACCAAATCTACTTCACCGCATAAACATCCCGGCCATGACTCAACGCAAACCGCAGAGAGTGGGCCAAATCCTTGCTGCACGTCGTGACAAAAATCCCCAAGCCTAAAAACACCATCACCGACGCCAGGCCAAAAATACCGCGATAGCCAATCACATCCGCCATCGATCCCAGCACTGGCCCCGCCAACGCAATCCCCACATCAAAGCCCACCATGCACAGGCCAAAGACACGCCCCCGCTCATGGGCCTCCGAGCGATCTGCCATCAGCGCCGCCACCATCGGAATCAACGTCCCGGCAGCCGCCCCCTGCACCAAGCCCCCCAGCAAAAACATCGGCGCACTGGTTGCCGACCACAGCAACCCCATCGCCACGCCATAGCAGGCCAGACTGAGGGTAATGAACCGACCCCGACCATAGCGATCTGAAGCGCGCCCCACCACAAACCGGGTGATAAAACTCGACATCGCCGACGCAGTGTAAATAAAGCCGACATTTAGGGTCAGCCCCGCCTCCCGCACATACAGCGGCACAAAGGTACTGAGGGTGCCAAAGGCCAGCCCCACCAACAGCAGCATGACTGCGGGAATCCGAATCCGGGGGGTGAACAGCAAACTCCAGAATGCGGCTTTCCCTTTTGCGTTCAAACTGCCTGCCGGGGCCGCAATCGGCTCATAGGTTTCTTTTACCTGACTGGCAAACCCCAGGCCAATCAGCCCCAACATTGTCATCACCCCAAACACCCACTCAAAGCTGAGGCTGCCCATCAAAAAGCCCCCCAGGGCTGGCCCCAAAGCCATACCCACAGGATTGACTAAGCTCATGTAGCCAATCAGCTCCCCTCGGTTTTGGGGCGGGCTGAGATCGGCAATTAGGGCATTGTAAGCAGTCATAAAGGCGGCAATGCTGATGCCGTGAAAGGCTCGGGTTGCCGACAGCAGCAGCAGTTTGCCGTCCAGGGTGATGCTTCCCAGCACCAGGGGCAGGGGCGGCAACTGCTGCACAATCCCGTAGCCAATCGGCGATACTGCGATCGCAACCAACCCAATCATCAACACCAGCTTGCGACCCCGCTGGTCAGCCAATCGCGACAGAGTCGGACGCGCCAGCAGCAACCCCAGGGCAAACGACCCCATCACCAGACCAATCTGCTGACCGCTGGCCCCCAAAGACTCAATAAACACCGGCAAAGCAGGCAACAGCCCCGCCAACCCGGCCCAAAAACACAGCCCTGCCGCAAACAGCACCATCAGATTAAGCCGCAGCGCCGGATTAAACGATGAAAAGACGCTCAAGGAACTGACTCCTGCTGCAAGGGACTACTCAGGTCAATCACTCAGGCAACTTAACGTCGCCAGATTGATCCCACCCCCCAAATGTTAACAATTGTTGCAAAGAACAGACCGCTCAGACACGCCCCGTCGGGCGCATAACGATAAGGCGCTGTTCTGCCAGCGCGAAGCAATGCCCCGCTGCTAGGCTGACGGACGGTGTTGCGATCGCCAGTCATCAGCCCGTTGCCGAATCTCCGCCAGATCCTCAGGGGCCATTTTGTCCAGGTTCTTGAGAATAAAGCTCATACGGCCCTGCTTTTGCAGCTTCTCCCGGTGGCGAGCCAAAAAGTCCCAGTAAAAAAAGTTGAACGGGCAGGCATTATCTCCGATGCGATCGCGGTGATTGTAGGTGCAGCCTTTGCAGTAATCGCTCATCCGGTTCACGTAATTAGCCGAAGCAGAATAAGGCTTCGAGGCCAACACCCCACCATCGGCAAACAGCCCCATGCCAATCACATTGGTCTGCATCACCCAGTCATAGGCATCAATAAACGCCGCGTGAAACCAGTTCTCAACCTCCTGGGGCGACAGACCAGCAATCAGGGCAAAATTGCTCAAAATCATCAGCCGCTGAATGTGGTGGGCGTAGCCCGTTCGCTTCACCTGTCCCAGGGTTTGGCTGAGGCAGTTTAAGTCCGTTTCCCCCGTCCAAAAGAACTCGGGCAAGGGCTGATGGTGCTCAAAATAGTTGCCCTGGGGATAGTCCTCGTCCACATGGGCATACAGTCCCCGCATGTATTCCCGCCAGCCCAACACCTGACGAATAAAGCCTTCCACACTGTTCAGGGGCAAATCCTGCTGGTGATAGGCCGCTTCGACGGCCCGAATCACCTCCATCGGTTGCAGCAGCCCTAGGTTGAGATAGGGCGACAGCAGAGCGTGCCACAGGGTTTCCTCCCCGGTGACCATGGCGTCTTGGTAAGGGCCGAAGGTTGGCAGCCGAGTGGTGATGAAGTGGTCTAGCACTTGCAGCGCTTGAGCGCGGGTGACGGCCCAGCGAAAAGGTTCAGCCTCACCAAAGGTCGGGGAATCAAGGCACTTAACCTGGTCGATCACCGCCTGGGTGATCTGATCCGGCTCAAACTCGCAGGGGGCTGGAGGGTTGAGCTTGCCTTTAGGGGGCTGACGGTTGTCTTTATCAAAGTTCCACTGATCCCCCTCAGGGTCTTTCCCAGCCATCAGCACATCGAACTGTTTGCGGCCCTGACGATAAAAGGACTCCATTAGCAAAGATTTACGCTGGCTAGCCCACTGGCTGAACTCACCATCAGCCCAAAGGAAATGGTTGTTAGGCACCACCGTCAGCTCGCAGGGCAAGTCCAGGGTCTGCAATAACCGAGCAAAGGGGCGATCGGCGGGGTTCATCACCCGCAGTTCAGTAATGTCCTGGGCGGGGATCCACTCTAGGAGAGCAGGCTGAAAGTCTGGGGCTTGGGCATAGGTCACATCCCAGCCGTCGGCCCTGAGTTCGTCGGCAAAGTGCCGCATGGCTGACCAGACCAACACCAATTTTTGCTGGTGGTAGGGCCGGGCCTGGATGTGCTTTT
>PXDR01000023.1 GCA_003566335.1 Cyanobacteria bacterium T3Sed10_344R1 | reverse complement strand
TAAGGTCACTGCTGTTCCGGCTCGGGCGTACTTGCGGGCATTGGTCAGCAGCTCATTCAAAATCCGGCTGAGGCTGTCAATCTCAGTTTCAATCCACAGGGGGCGACTCGGCAGCACCAGCCTCAGGTCAAGCCCAGCTTCGACCAAGCTAGATTCAATCGCTGCCGCCTGGACTTGGACAAATTGGCCTAAGTTCACCCGGCTGAGGGTGAGCGGGGTGTTGCCTGACTCCAGCTTTTGCAGGGCCAGCAGGTCATTGATTAAATTCGTTTCCTGTAGGCACTGTTTCTCCAGAATATCCAAATAGGTGGCTTGACGGGCCGGGGGTAAATCAGCACGACGCAACATCCGAATTGCCAGGGTCATGCTGGTCAGGGGGGTGCGCAGCTCATGGCTCAGGGTGCTGACAAACTCATCCTTGAGCTGGTTGAGCTGTCGCAGCTGGTCGAGGTGGCGGCGAGTCTGTTCATAGAGCTTGCCCTGAACCTCGACGCTGCGCCGCAGTTGGGCAGTGCGTTCTTCGACCAGGCTGTTGACCTGGCGTAGGGTCTGGCTCTGCAAAACGGCGGTGCTGAGCTGGGTGGCCACCAGGTTGACTAGGGACAAGTCGCTGAGACTCCAAGGCTGTCCCTGGGGCTGCTGCAACACGATAAAGCCCAACACCGTGCCCTCCCGCTCTAGGGGCATCAGGAGACAGTTGGGCCATTGTTGGGGGTCAAAGAGCGGGGCGAGCTTAGCGGTGGCGCTGAGGCTAACGCCGATTGGGCTTAGTTGGGGCGTTGTCCCTAGAGACAGCCGCATCAGGTGGTCCGCCTGCACGAGTAGCCCTTCAGGGGCGAGGGCCAGGGCTTGCTGACAAAGGGTGCAGTCTGCCAGGGAAAAACTGAGGTCAGTCGTCAGGGGATCCGGGGCGGCACAGTCTACGGTGGCCTGAATGTTTTGGGCGTTAAAGCCAACGTCGGTGGTTTGGGGCAGCGGGAAGGCGTACTTCAGCAGGAGCAGACGGCCCTGGGTCTGGGGCAGTGCGTTGACCAGGCTGGTCAGGGTCTGGGCGAGGGCTGCCGACAGGTCGGGGGCGGTGCGGTTAATCTGGCTGAGCTGCTGGATCAGCTGCTGCTGTCGTTGCTGACGCTGCTGCTGCTGTTGGGCTTGGTGCTGGGTTAATGCGATCGCAACTGGAGCCGTCACCTCCCCCAGGATCTCCAAAGCTTTGGGCCGGACTAATACCAGCAGCCCAATCGGAGTCTGGCCTGACAGCAAGGGCAACAGCCACAGGGTTGTCTGGGGGGATACTGGGGCAGAAGCCGGAAACAGCATGGTTTCTAGCCACTGGCGAAATGCTTGTCCCCAGTCATTGCTCAGGGTTGCCCAAGGCCCCGACCAGGCGGTCGCAGGCAAGGGTGATGGCGGCAGCGGAGCCAAGGTAACTTCGGCGGAGACTCCCGCGTCTCCCTGGGCTAGGTAGCAGCCTGGCGCTTCGGCCCCGGCCACAACCAGACAGCTCTGGGCCTGGCTTAGGCGGCAGACTTCGCCGGTCAAAGCAGTCAAGACGGTTTGGGGAGCCGTCGCTGGCAGTTGGGCAACCAGCGACCACAGAGACATGAGCGGCGGGGCCGCAGTGGCGGCAGTGGAGATCGAGGGATTTCGCTGGGGTGGCGGCAGAGCTGCCATAAGTTGAGAGCGACCCGAATGCGGCATGGAGCAGACCTGATGGTAGGGATGGCGCTGTGGCGTAGCCGGAAATGACGGGCAAATCTCTAGAAACTTCTCTAGAAACGACAGAGGCCCAGCCCTCAAACCAGCTAGGGAGCTTAATATGCTCAGAGTACCCTTGGGAATTTGAGACGGTATCCGTGGATTCCCCAGAGTTCCCCGGGCCAGATCTCAACTTTGGTTGAACCCACGGGTGATCTCTTCACTGCGATCGCACTAGCTGGTCGCCCCGCCCGCCTGTTCTCTTTCGCCTGTGTCCTGCCCATGACCTCTGCTCCTTTATTCACCGCCAGTCAAGCCATCGGCACCGTCAAAGGCCCGGGAGAAGATGGCAACCAGTACCTATTCATCACTGCTGACGCCGAGCGCCAGGTGAAGATTGGCGAATTCGTCTATTACGAAACCCGAGCCCAGGGCACCGCAGGACAGCCGGGGGACTTGCTGCAAATTTTGGGCAAAATCTCGGCCCGGCGACTGATTGAGCATCTGCCCGATCGCATCTTTGCCGACACCGAAATCAGCCCCAACGCCGTTGCCGCCTTGATTGGCTTTGCCGACCCCAACCCAGAACTCTACGAAATCACCGTGGACGTGGTGGGCCACTTCCACCCAGCCCTAGGGTTTATGAACCCGCGTTTGGCCCCCGAGCCTGGGGCCAAGGTTTACCTGGCCGATGATGCCGCCCTGCGGCAAGTGATCAACAAAAAACAGCCGGGGGCGGTGGGCTCAGCCGAAGTCGGCTCCCTGCTGCTGCGACCCGGGGGACGGGTGCCCGTCGCCCTCGATGTCAAAGAACTGGTCAGCACCCACATGGCCATCCTGGCCGGTACCGGCTCCGGCAAGTCCTACACTGCCGGGGTGTTAATTGAAGAACTGCTGCGGCCCTACAACCGGGCAGCGGTACTGATTTTTGACCCCCACGGCGAGTACGGCACCCTGGGGGACATGCGGGGCCACCCAGCTTTTGATGACGGCCAGGGCTATGCCCCCGAGGTCAAAGTGCTGACCCCAGACGACATTCGCATTCGCCTGTCGTCCCTCGACTATTACGACGTGCTTACCCTACTGCCAGAGATGAGCGATCGCCAGCAATCTATCCTCAGCAAAGGCTTTGACATTCTCAAGCGCCATCGCAAGGGGGACTACCGCTGGAACGCCCAGGATCTAATCGCAGCGGTGGAAGAAGCCGACACCACGGAAGATGACGAAGGCAATCTGAAGCTCGGGTCTTCCGCCCCGGCCCTGACCTGGAAGCTAGAAAAGCTGGATCGATCCCCCTACTTCCATCAAATGCAGCACCTAGCCCCCCGAGATTTGTTCACCCCAGGTCAGGTCACCGTGCTCCAAATGAACGAAATCAGCCAGGAAGAACAGCAGGTGATCTGCGCGGCGGTGCTGCGTCAGGGATACCAGGCCCGGATCAACACCCATAAGGAAAAAATCGCCCCGGATGATGAAAACTTTCTGCCCTATCCGGTGTTTATTTTGATTGAAGAAGCCCACCGGTTTGCCCCGGCTAAGGAGCCCGCCCGCTGCAAGCAGATTCTGCGGACAGTGTTGAGTGAAGGGCGTAAGTTCGGCATGGGCGTCGGCCTGATTACCCAG
>PXDR01000111.1 GCA_003566335.1 Cyanobacteria bacterium T3Sed10_344R1 | reverse complement strand
GCCACCACCTTTGGCCCCCGATGCAGCCGCCGCTGGGTCATCAGCATATCAATCAGGTTGTCTTCCCGATTAGGCAGCAGTACATCGGTGATTGATCCTAGGGTGCGCAGTTGGCCCCAGAGAATGAGGCCCACCCCAAACAGCACCGCCAAGGGGCCGGTAATGTAGCTGGGGAAAACCGTGGTGAGAAACCGCAGCACTGACCCCAGAAACTCAACGGTGTAGAACACTGGGGTGAGATTGAGTGCGATCGCAGTCCCCAGCCCTACCAACAGCACGCCAACCACGCTGAGGAACAGCCAGCGCTTCACCAACAGCCCCGGCGCTAGCCACTTAAACCAACGCCGTACCGGGCCAGGGGTGAGGGACGCCGATTCAGAGACCAAGCGCCGCCACCAACGGCGAATCCGTTTATTTAAAGACTGAAAAGACATGGGCACAGCGGCAAAGGGCAAGGGCCAGACCCACAGCAGGTCAAGCACAGGTTAAGCAGAGTATTCATGGGCACAAGCTAGACAAACCTGCCCCCGCAGACAAACCTGCCCCCGATCTTACCGAGCATTTGGTAAGGTCTATGCAGAAATTGTTCTCGGCAGCCGTCCCCAGAATCAGCCTCTTGACTTTTCCTGAGGCTAAACTAAGCCAGTGACCAGCCTAACCGGTCAACCCATGTCCGGTTGATTCTCCGCATTTGCCTTGCCTGATTTTGTCTACCCGATACCGTCTGTTTGCCCCAGGTTGTTTGCCCCATGACTGAGCCAGCCTCCGCCGAATCCGGTAGCGTAACCGCCCTCGCCTCAGCGGACTCCCAACCCTTAATCGAGTTAAAGGGCATCCGCAAAACCTTTGGCAGTAACCCGGTGCTGGACGGCGTAGACCTCACCATCTACCGGGGAGAAGCCGTAGCCATTATCGGCCCTTCTGGCACCGGCAAGTCCACAATTCTGCGAATTCTGGCTGGGTTGCTGGCTCCCGATGCAGGCGAAGTCTACGTCCAAGGCCAGCGCCGCGAAGGGTTGATTGAAGACGCCGCCGACCCAATCGGCATTGGTATGGTCTTTCAGCAGGCGGCCCTATTCGACTCCCTCACCGTCGATGAAAATGTGGGTTTTCTGCTGTACCAGCATTCCCGTCTCTCTCGACAAGAAATTCGCCGCTTAGTCGATCACGCCCTAAACATGGTCGGATTACCCGGTATCGCTGATCAGTACCCCGCCCAACTCTCTGGCGGGATGCGCAAACGCGTCAGCTTTGCCCGGGCCGTGATTGCCGACCCGGAAGCCAACCAAGACCGGCCTGATTTACTGCTGTATGACGAACCGACCGCCGGGCTAGATCCGATTGCCTCTACGGTGATTGAAGACATGATTCGCGATTTGCAGCAGGGGGAGGGCTGTAGCGGCTATGTGATTGTCACCCACCAAGACAGCACAATTCGCCGCACGGCAGACCGGCTGGTGTTTATCTACGAAGGCAAAATTCAGTGGCAGGGGCAAGTCCATGAAATTGACCAGACCGACAATCCACTGGTCAGACAGTTCTTCAGCGGTCAGGTAGAAGGCCCAATTCGCGTAATCGGGTAACGGCGGGCTTTGGCCCCCAAGTTGGCCACTAATCTGGCCCACAATGCCATACTCAGGAAACCCTCAGTTAGGTAACAGAACGTACCAGGTAGGATAAGAGCGGCGCTCTTGCTGCTTAAGCCCGGTTTCGAGTTCGGAATCTGAGGCGAGAGGCAGTAGATAGAGGTAGCTCTCGGCGCAATTTACAGGCATTAGCCCTGCAAAGACACTAGGAACCGGATCAGATTTGATGCAAATCTGACAAATCTGAGAGTTTGGGAACGAGGCGGTAGAAAAGGGAAGCAACAATGCGGGCACGCACACTGCGAGAGGGGTCAGTTGGTCTACTTATTTTGGTCGGCGCTGGGCTATTTATCGGGCTGGTGATGTGGTTGCAGGGGCTAACTCCCGGTGGCCGCCGCTATCGAATCATCACGGAATTTGAAAATACTGCCGGAATGCAGGTGGGTACCACCGTGCGCTATCGCGGGGTGCCCGTGGGGCGCGTCCAGTCCATCGAAGCCGAGGCAAACCAGGTCGCGGTCATCCTAGACATCTCCCAGACCGACTTACGCATCCCGAGGCAGGCACGGGTGGAAACGAACCAGTCGGGCTTTATCGGCGAAACCCTGGTGGATATTGTGCCCCTGACCGACCTCACCTCAGAGCAGGCGGCCCAGAATCCGACGGCGGCAGACTGTGACAGCAGCTTAGTTGTGTGCAGTGGCGATCGCATTCCTGGGGAAATCGGCATCAGCTACGATGTGCTGCTGCGCTCGGTGGCCGAACTTTCTGATGTGTTCACCGATCCAGCAATGGTGGAAGATTTGCAGGGGCTGCTGACCAATGCCTCGTTAATTAGCGGCAGGGTTGTTGTTCTGACGGAAGAGTTAACCAGCCTGACCCAAATCGTGAATGAAGAAATCCGGCCTATGGCTGGAGCCCTGCGGGAAACTGCCGTTTCTGCTGGCAGCGCCGCCCGCCAGATTGAGATATCGACCCGCGAAACGTCTGCTGCCGCCAGCAGTGCCGCCCGCCAGGTTGAGCTGTCTACCCGCGAAGTCAGCAATCTGGTGTTGAGCAATCGCAGCAGCATTAACACCACCCTGGACAACCTAGCCAGCACCAGCGGGCAGCTTCGTTCCGTTGTCGGCACCCTCACCCCGGTGGTTGAAGATGGCGAGTTGATCGCCAATCTTGAAATCCTTTCTGGTAACGCCGTACAGGCGTCTAATAACCTGCGGGACATTACCGACAATCTCAACAACCCAGCCAATGTGGTGCTGTTGCAGCAAACTTTAGAATCGGCTCGGGATGTGTTTCAAAGTGCCCAAAAGCTGATGGCTGATGTGGATGAACTGACGGGAGATCCTGAACTACGCAACAATATCCGCAATTTGATCAATGGTCTTAGTGGTCTGGTGTCTTCGACCCAGGAGCTAGAGCAGCGGACGCAAATTGCTGAGTTACTTGATCCGATCCCGACGGCTGGCAGTCCCCGGACGGTGCAGTTAACGCCCCACCAAGAAGCTAATGAGGTCGATTCTGCCCCGGTTGTGGGGTCTTCTCCAGAGGTTGGGCGATCGGGGACGCGGCGCAGTCAGGCTGGGGCGGCGCGGTCTGAGGCTGAGGACGGACAGGCCGTGGTGATTAACTACCAGGGACGGGCCTATCGGCTCACTGTGGATTGATCCCCAGGCTGGGGAAAGGCGGGGGAATGGCGAGGGCATGGCTGAGGGTAGCGGGGACTGAGAACCCCGGTTT
>PXDR01000267.1 GCA_003566335.1 Cyanobacteria bacterium T3Sed10_344R1 | reverse complement strand
TCGCCCTCGCGATACAGGGTCACCCGAAGCGCTTCCCGAGCCCGCCAACGCACCTGGGCCGTGCGCTCGGTCTTGCCCCCGGCCAACACCTGGACATCCAGGTTGACAGATCTGGGTTTTGGCGGCTGCAATAGCCCCCGGCGATACAGCTCCATCCGCTCAGAAAACTCGATGGTTTCTGGCAGCGGGGGCGGGCTATCGGTTTTGATAAACAGCTTGGAGCCCACCTTCATATCCCATTGTCCCTCTTGCAGCCCCCGCCGCAGGGTGTCCCGCAGCTTCGACACCTCAGCATCTAGCAGCAGGTTCAGGCTGAGGTCTTTGGCAAACTGCTCCCGCAGTGCCTTAGTCGTCCAATGGTCAATGCCAGGAGGCCAGACCTTTTGCAGCACATAGGCTGGGGCATAGGGGGCGGCATCCTCTGGTCTGACCTTGGCGCAATCTTTGAGGGCTTTGAGAATCACGTCCTGCTGGTTACGGTTGCCTTTGACAGTACTGGAATCCTGGGGCGGCAGGGGATAGTGCATCAAGCCCTTAGGCGCTTTAACAGCGTCATTGGACGGGTAGAACAGGTGGCGATAGGCATTGGTGAGGGCAATGCGCACCTCTAAATCCATGCTGCCCTCTTTATCCCGCAGTTGCTTTTGCTGGTTTTCAGACAGGTCATCTAGGCGGTTAGGGCTGCGCAGAATGGTTTGGATTGCCTTGAACTCCCGCGCTAGGTTCTGGGCACGGTCTAGCTCTTGGGTGTTCGCCAGCAAAAACAGCAGGCGATTGCGGAAGGTGCGAAACTTCCCCGACTCCCCCGTGTTCTTAAAGATTTGCTCAACCACTGGCGGCGGCTCGGCCTGGGCTGAGTCAATCGTGGCTTCGTTGAAGTCGATGATGCAGAGAGCCAGTTTATCGGCCACATCATCCACGTTGTAGGCGGCATCTGGCCCGCTGATTAGGTCAAAGAACTTGGTGGCAAAGATGGTGTCCCGGCGCTGCCGCAGATCATCCTTAGCGGCGCTGATGCTGACCTGCTCTTTCTCCTCCGCAATGATCTTGTTGATCGAGGGTTCTTCTTTGAACCGGGCGATGGAGGTAATCGGGTCGAGGTCAAGGTACCAAGCAACGTCGCTCAGGCGCTCTAGGGCGCGTTCAATAAAGCCTGCTTCCAGGCCAGGGGTGAGCAGGGATAGGTTCAGCTCTGCCCGTCGAATCCCGGAGGTGATGCCCTGGGTGAGGGAATGCAGAAAAATGGTGCGGCCTACCCAGCTAGAGAAGGGAGGTTTGCCTGCGCTTTGCCATTCCTGGTCTTGCAGTTGGGCATGGGCTTCTCGCCCGTTGGGGTTGTAGATGTCGGCCCCAATCGGCAGGCGCATCAGGGGCCGCTGGAGCCGAGAGGTCAAATCGCTGGTGATCTCTTCTTCAAGGCCCAGGGGAATGTGGTGGGAGTGAATCAGCGGGGTGTGGGGTTGGGGAGCCTGTCGCCACAGGTAGCGCACCAGTCGCGCAAATAGCCGCAGTGCGCCCCGAGTACGCTGGAATTCTGGGATTGAGGCCACCTTTTTGGTCAGCAGGTTAAACAGTTCGGGGTGGAACGGATAGCTGTTTGCGATCGCCTGGGTATAGCTGGCGTCTTTGCAGCCATCGGGCAGGTTCATCCGGCTCGCGCGAAAGGCTTGTAGGTAGGTGTCGGCAGCCCTAGCAGCAGCATCGGCACTGATGCTGGCAAAGAGTCGCTGCCGCACGATGTTGTACACCTCAATGTCGGTGCTGGGGCTCAGCACTCGCTCCTGTCGCGCCGAGGCCCGCACCAGCTCTTGCTGGACTTCAGCAGTTTCTTTGGCAAAGGTGTCTGATTCTGAAGCTAGGGAATAGACAAACACCAGGTTGTTGCAGGAAGCCGCTTGATCCATCAAGGAGAAGAAGAAGGCCACCACCTGATCAGCTAGGGTGCTTTGACCCGTCAGTTTTGCCTTGGCCGCTCGCAGGTACCGGGCGATCTCGTCCACCACAATCACGGTGGGCTCATCTTTAACCAACCGCTCTAAGACTGAAGTGCCTGGGCTAATCCGATTTTCGTCAGAGCCTTTCAGCAGTTGATAGCCGTCAATGCCCCCCAGTTGATAGGCAATCTCACCCCAGAGGGTATAGGTGGTGATGCCTGATTCGGCATGGTAGACCCCAGCTTCCGGGTCAAGATCCCGGCCATCAATGGCGGCCACCTGCACTGGGCGATCTGGAATGACAGCGAGGTCATCCACGAATCGCCCCAGCCCCTCAATTTGGCGACCGTGCCTAGCAATGTGCCACAGGGCAATTTCATCGTGGGTTTTGCCGCCGCCAAAGCTGGTTTCTAGGCGAATGACCGGAGAACCCACAATCTTGCCGCTCAGACGGCCAAAGACCTCTTTAATCAGCGTCTTCAGGCCATCAGTGGCAAAGGTGTTGGCGAAGAAGTCCACCGGGTCTCCGTACACCTTGGGTGCCCGTCCCTCCACCACCAGGCGCAGCTTAGCGGCGAACAGATCCAGAGACAGGTCTCCAGCCTGAATCTCTGCTCTCGGCTCACAGGTGGTAAAGACGGATGGCAGCATAGGGCGAGCAAAGAGAACAGCAGGATTAAACAGCAGTTGGGCTTAGCGTTCCCCGCTGCTAGTCAATATTGATGCCCATTGTGGCTGATTCTCTCCACCACCGCTGCATTCCCCTTATCCCGCTCCCCTCGACCTCGCTTCAGCCTTACCAAGATCAGCTTCTAGCGGGCTCCAATACTTATCTGGTTTACCAGGTAACCAGATAACCAGAAGCACTTGCTCTTTCAGTAGCTCTCCCGCTTCAACGCCGCTATCCTCTGGCTTTCCCTTCAGTCTTTCTCTGCCCCTGCTGACACTCCCGACGAATTGCCGCTAAGCGCTTCAGTATGGCCAAAATCTGGCCGTTATCAATCATCTGAGCCAGGTGCCCGCTGTTGAAGCGATCTGCACGGACATGGGACGTGATCAGTTTCTGTAATGTCTCTAGATCGGCTGAGGCAATTTGCTGGGGATGGTTGATGTACTGAGCGGCCTCGTCTTGCCAAGCTGTCCAGTCAAACGCAATTACCAACTTTTCACGGTGGAGCCCCTGGATGAACTGCTGAAGCTCTGGAGCATAGACATAGGGGTCGAATGGGCTCAAATCTGGGCGCACCTCGTACAGACTGGCAGAGGGCTGCTCAAAAATTGGCGCGAAAGCAAGGACACGATCTCATCCATCGGGGGTGACCATTGGGCTAAGCCTCCAGGCTGCTAGATGGCTCAATCATGAACCGCTCATGGTAGAGAATGACCATGTAGAAGTCT
>PXDR01000124.1 GCA_003566335.1 Cyanobacteria bacterium T3Sed10_344R1 | reverse complement strand
GACGTGTCTACTGGGGAATTTCTGACCACCCAGGGTCGGGGCATCGAGGGGTTAGCCCAAGAGATCATGCGGCTCCAGCCCGCCGAGGTGCTAGTGCCCACCAACGCCCCGGACTGGGGCAGTCTGCTGCGTCCCGGAGAAACCGCAGACTGGCTGCCCCAGGGGTTGCCGATTCAGTTCTGCTACACCCCTCGAGGGCAGGCTCCCTTCAGCCATAGCGAAGCCCGTCATCGGCTGCTCCAGCGGTTTCGGCTGCGATCTCTAGAAGGGGTAGGCTGTGAACACTTACCCCTAGCAGTCCGGGCAGCCGGGGGCCTAGTGGACTACCTAGAAGACACCCAAAAGGCCAGCCAAGCCCCCCTGCAACTGCTCAGCACCTACAGCCTCAGCGAGTATTTGGTGATTGACCACCAGAGCCGCCGCAATTTAGAAATCACCCAAACCAGTCGAGATGGCAGCTTTAGCGGCTCCCTGCTGTGGGCGCTCGACCGCACAGTCACGGCGATGGGCAGCCGCGCCCTGCGCCGCTGGCTGCTGCAACCCCTGCTTCAGCCAGCCGCCATCGAAGCCCGTCAAACTACCGTGCAGGAGTTGGTGGATAACGGCAGCTTGCGCCAGTCGATTCAGCAGGTGTTGAAGCAAATCTACGACCTAGAGCGGTTGGCGGGTCGGGCGGGCTCTGGCACGGCCAACGGGCGGGATCTCGTGGCCCTAGCCGAATCCTTTGAGCGGCTGCCGGATTTGGCGGTGCTGGTGGCGGGGGCAACCTCGCCCTATCTGCAAAAGCTGCAATCTGTGCCCCCTGTCCTAGAGCAGTTGGGCCAAACGTTGCGATCGCACCTGGTAGACAGCCCCCCCCTCTACCTCAGCGAAGGCGGCCTAATCCGCACCGGCATCAACCCCCACCTCGACAGCCTGCGCCAGCAGGTCAGCGACGACCAGCAGTGGATCGCCACCCTTGAAACCACCGAGCGCCAGCGCACCGGCATCCCCAGCCTCAAAGTCGGCTTCAACAAAGCCTTTGGCTACTACCTCAGCCTGTCCCGAGCCAAAAGCGCCCAAGCCCCAGACGACTACATCCGCAAGCAAACCCTGACCAACGAAGAGCGCTACATCACCCCCGACCTCAAAGATCGAGAAAGCCGCATCTTCAACACCAAAGAAGCGATCTACAAGCTGGAATACGACCTGTTCCTCGAACTGCGGGAAGCCGTCGGGGCGCAAGTAGACCTGATTCGCCAGGTGGCCCGAGCCGTCGCCGCTGCCGATGTGCTCTGCGGCCTAGCCGAAATCGCTCTCTACAAAGGCTACTGCTGTCCCCACATCACCGCCGACCGACGGCTAGAAATCCAGGCCGGGCGGCATCCGGTGGTGGAGCAAACCCTGCCGACCGGGTTCTTTGTGCCTAACTCCACCGGGCTGGGTCAGGGGGAAGCGGCCCAACTCAGTCACGCCTCAATCAATCACGGTATCCAGGGGGCAACCTTGCCAGACCTGGTGATTTTGACCGGGCCAAATGCCAGCGGCAAAAGCTGCTACCTGCGCCAGGTGGGGTTGATTCAGCTGATGGCCCAGGTGGGCAGTTTTGTCCCGGCAACCGCAGCGGCTTTGGGGATTTGCGATCGCATCTTTACCCGCGTTGGGGCCGTGGACGACCTGGCCACCGGCCAATCTACCTTCATGGTGGAAATGAACGAAACCGCCAACATCCTCAACCACGCCACCCCCAAATCCCTGGTGCTGCTGGATGAAATCGGTCGGGGCACCGCCACCTTCGACGGCCTGTCCATTGCTTGGGCCGTGGCCGAACATCTAGCCAGCGACATCCAGGCCCGGACAATTTTTGCCACCCACTACCACGAGCTAAACGAGCTAGCGTCCATCTTGGATAATGTCGCCAACTATCAGGTGACGGTGAAAGAAATGCCCGACCAAATCATCTTTTTGCACCAAGTGCAGCCCGGCGGTGCCGACCGATCCTACGGCATCGAAGCCGGTCGCCTTGCGGGGTTGCCCCCCAGCGTGATTCAGCGGGCCAAACAGGTAATGGGCCAAATTGAAAAGCACAGCAAAATCGCCGTAGGGCTCCACCGCAGCCATCAGGCCGGGGCTCAAGCCAAAGCCAGCAAATCCAAAGGCACCAAAGAGCCCGCAGATCAGCTCGATATTTTTGGTCAATCTAGTTCTTAATTCAGCCCCAATGCCGATCTTCTTCAGTCGGTGGACGGCAATAAACCCTGGGGTAGGGTGCTGTTAGGCGTAGCCGTAACGCACCGCTCTGCTGGACGATTCAACCGCCGCCGCGATCTGTAGCGCTAGCGCCAGTTCCCAGACTTGGCATCAGTTCTAGCGCTTAGTCGAGCAGCTGGACTCGTCCCATCTGGATATAGTCCAGCAGACGGTTGATTTGACTCCGGCAAGTTGGGCTAAGAGCAGGATCTGACAACATTTGAGACATCAAAGCCAGGTGATCCCGACGGCGCAAACTGCCTTGGCGTAGAGCAGTTTGGACGGTGGATTCTAATGCAGAACCAGAAAAGGTAGACACCATAGCTTGAATCCTCAAAAGGTGATCTGTCTCAACACAACGGCCCAGAAATGGATCTGTTCCGCCTCTCTGTATTAATCATCCCCCTAGGGGCAGCCAATCCCCATGACTTCTCTGCAAAGTCCAACGCCTGGGCTTAAAGAGTTGATAAACCGAACAGGGCATTGGCATTGAACGAAGAATTATTAAGCCTTTCTCCTGATTAATTAAGTTGAGCGCCTCGGGGCATCCTAAAGCTAAGGGGTTAAATCTAAGTATGTGCCCTCCCCCGTATCCTGCCTTTGTGGATTCACGGATAATGGTGTCATGCAGCTGCACTGAGTCCTCAATTTCTCCGGTCTGCTATGCTCTCTCCCGATTCGTACACCAATTTCCCCGGGGCGGCTCAAGCAGTCCTGAGCTTTTTGCGCCAGCGCTTTGACTTTGACCACTGGATGGTGAGTCGAATTCAGGGGGACGAATGGATTGTGCTGCAATCCGAGGGCCAAGATGAGGCCATCGAGCCTGGGGTGGTGTTTAGCTGGACAGACTCGTTTTGTCGTCAGATGGTGGCAGGCAAAGGCCCCCGAATTGCCCCGGACTGTCAAGCGGTGACCGCCTACAGCGAGGCTGCCTGCAACCAAAACTTCAAAATCGGGGCCTATATTGGCATTCCCCTAGCCCAAGCCGACGGCAGTTTATTCGGCACGCTCTGCGCCATTGACCCGCAGACTAAGTCAGCAGCAATTACTCAAGAACTGCCGATGCTGGAACTCTTAGCCCAGCTACTCAGCAGCGTGCTGCATACCGAACTGGCCCTAGAGCGAGAAATTCGCTCCCGAGAACGCTCTCAGCTTGAGGCGGTCACCGATGCCCTAACGGGGCTTTATAACCGGCGGGGCTGGGACGAGGTGCTAGGGCTAGAGGAACAGCGCTGCCAAGACTATGGCCATCCGACAACGGTAATTGCCCTAGATTTGGACGATCTGAAGCCTGTGAACGATACCTTGGGCCATCTGGCGGGGGATGAACTGCTCAAGATGACCGCTCAAATCCTGGCTCAACAGTCTCGCAGTGGGGATTGCGTGGCCCGATGGGGGGGAGATGAGTTTTGGATGCTGTTGGTTGACTGTGACGGGGCAGCGGCGGCTGCGATCGCAGATCGACTGGCAGCAAAGCTAGACACCGTTGGGATTCGGGCGTCCCTGGGCTGGGCCAGCCGCCATCCGACCTTTGGCCTGACCCGAGCAATCGAAGCAGCGGATCGCGTCATGTACGCCCAGAAGCGCCAGCGTAAGCAGAACGCGCGCCCCCTGACTAGTGCCGTCTGTTCCCTCAGTGGCTCCCAGCGATAACCAGCTGCTGCGGGTTGGCGTTTACAGACCAACGCCCTTACAAAACGCCCTTACAAAGGGATCGATCGGCAGCTGGAGCCTGGGTGCGCAAATAGTCCTCAACCCAAGCGCAGGCATCGGGCAAAAGCTGAAGTTGCTGAATGTTCTCAATATTCCAGCGCAGCAGCAGGCCATCATCGCCAACCGCAGTCAGGATATTGCTGTTAGGCCGAAACAAGGTGCTGCGAATTCCAGACTCGCCGCCCTGGAGGGTGACCAGTAGTTCTCCGTCGAGGCTCCAAAGTTTAACGGTCTCGTCAATGCTGGCTGTGGCAATTAACTGGCCATCCGGGCTAAAAGCGATCCGCCATACCGCTGCCTGATGGCCGTTTAACGCGGTTGCCAAGCTGCCGTCTGTACGCCAGATTTTAGCCGTACCGTCAGAACTGCCCGTAGCCAGCAGTTGACCATCCGGGCTGTAGGTGACTCGCCAAGCCGAGGTGCCGTGGGTCAGGCTATGAGCTAGCTCTCCCGTTGGGCTCCAGAGCTTAATCTGACCATCGTTACTCACTGAGGCGAACTGCTGCCCGTCGGGGCTAAAAGCCACATCCCAAATCAACGCATCATGGCCTTGCCACCGCTGCAATACCTGCCCGGATTGATCCCAGATCAATAGGTTGCCGCCCACATCCGATGACACGAGGCGCTGGCCGTCGGGCTGCCAAGCCGCCCCTAACACCGCCGCCTCGTGACCGGTAAAGGTTTGCACCGGTTGGCCATCAAACCGCCACAGCCTGACGGTGCCGTCTTCACTGCTGGAGGTCAGCAAGTTGCGCTGGGGATGCACCGTTAGGTTGGTCACCGTTGAACCGTGGCCTTCAACAACCTGGCGGCTGTTGTCCTGGCTGGAGACCAGCAAAATGTTTTTGTTGCTCCCGGCAATGGCTAGGGTGTTGCCATCGTGGCTATAAACTGCCCCTAAAGCTGGGGGCTCAAAACCGCTCAGGGTTTGGCGAAAGTGGTTTTGACGCTGCCACAGCAGCACTTCGCTATCGGTGCCCGCAGAGGCAAGCATGGTGCCATCTGGACTAATGGCAAGGCCCCAAATAGCCGCCTGGTGGCCCTGAAATCTGTTCATCAGGTTGCCCTGGCGATCCCATTGGGTCATGGTTTTATCCCAACTGGCGGCGATGATTTGCTGACTGTCTGGGGTAAAGACCAGGTCGCTGATGTTGCTCTTGTGGTTTTCTAAGGTTTGCAGCAGTTCGCCGTCGATTGTCCAAAATTTGAGGGTGTTGTCTAACCCACCCGTGGCAAGCAAGGTGCCATCCGGGCTAAAGGCAATGGCATGGGACGCGCGCTCATGGGCGGTGACAGAGCGGATTTGCTCGCCATCAGGGGTGATCAAGGTCATCAGGCCGTCATTGTCTGCGATCGCAATTCGATCCCCATCTGGGTGATAGGCAATCGACCGAATACTGCGATTGGTGGGGCCAAGGGAAATCTCTCCCAGGGACTGGGTCTGAAAATCCCAGACCTCTAAGCGATTTGCCGTTCCCCCCATCAGCACATACCGACTATCTGGGCTAAACTCCATTGCCCAAACCGAGTCAGTGGTGATGGGCACCACATGCTGAAGCTGGCCTGTCGCCGTCCAAATGAATAGTTCGCCCCCGTCCCCTACCGAAGTCAGGTACCGACCATCCGGACTAAATTTAACGGCACGAATGCTGGCGGTATGGC
This sequence comes from Cyanobacteria bacterium T3Sed10_344R1, assembly GCA_003566335.1. GTDB lineage: Bacteria > Cyanobacteriota > Cyanobacteriia > Phormidesmidales > Phormidesmidaceae > PXDR01. The sequence goes on along the minus strand of PXDR01000124.1, from coordinate 8,783 downwards.
CAGTCAGGGTCTCTTGCAGGCTGCCGTCTGTAGACCACAGCTTAATGGTTTTATCAATCCCCGCCGTGGCCAGGGTGGTGCCATCAGGACTATAGCTGGCGGTCATCACGGCGGCCTCGTGACCCGACAGCCGATTTTTTTGCTGAACGCTTAGCAGTACCCGTTCTAAAAGTTCAGTGGACTGGGCCAGCAGTTGAGGATCGACCGACCTCGTTTGATCTGTGCGCTGCTTCGCCCGAATCGCCTCAACCAGGGCATCAAATTTTTGGTGGGACGAAAATAGGGCGTCCGACGAGCGCAGCAGCGCCCGAATCTCGCTGAGCACCGCCCGGCGGGATTGGCTCCAAGCCAGCCCGCCCAAACCGATAGCGCCAATCAACGCCAAGGTGACCCCGGCTAAAAGCCCCCGCTGTCGCCGGAGGCTTTTGCGCTGTTCTTGGATGCGCTGGCGCTCTAGGGTCAGGCGAGCCTCGACTTCTTGGGTGCGGGCTGCCTCTAGCCGTTGCTGAGCCTCTTGGCGGTCAATCTTTTGACTAGCGGCCAAAAACCGATGGTCATCATCGCTCAACTGCTGCTGCTGCGACCAGTCCAGGATTTCTTGTAAGGCTTTTCCCCGCAACAGTCGCGAGGTGTCGCTAAACCCAGACGCTGCCCAAGCATTCAGCGCTGCGGCATAGGGGCGAATGCTGTTGAGCTGCTGCTGCACCCAGACCAAATCAAACACCCGTTGATAGATCCGATTCTTCACCCGCAGGGTGCGACCTCGGGTTTCGACTAACCCGACCAAGGTCAACGTCACCTGGTGGACGGACTGATCGCTGATTACTGCTGCCGTCATGCTCTGTTCGGCTTGCAGCACCCGTTGATACAGGCCCAGGAGTGGCCCCAGGAGATCAGACTGAAAACAGATGCGATCGCAAATCGTCTTAAGGTGCTCTGGTTCATCCTGGGCCTCCCAATGGGTGAGAACCTGGGTTTCCACCAACTGATTAACCCAAGCTTCTGGCGACGTTGGCTCACCCTCTGGCTCCCTGGCTGGCGCACCCTCCAACCCAAACAGTTCCCGACTGCCAACTCGCTCAACCATTGCCGTCTCTGCCGCCAAACGACAAAGTTTCTGGGTTAAAAACGGCTGCCCCCCAGTCCAACCCAAAATCTGCTGCAAAACCTGTTCAGGTTCAGCCACCTTATCCTTCAGCCCCAGCAACAGTGGCTTGGCCTCAGTCGCCGTGAACCCGTACAGGGCAATTCCTCGGCCAATGTTAAAGGGCGTGCGACCTTTGTCCGTAATTAATTCCCGAGGCGTCGTCACACCAAATAACGCAAAAGACAGTCGCTGATAGACCGGGTCGTCTGCCCGGCGGTTATAGCAGTTGCGAATCAGGGCAAAAAAGTCATCAGTGTCGAATTTCAGCCCCAAAATACTGTCAATCTCATCAATCAAAATCACGATCGGCGTCTGCACCTCCACCAGCAGCACCTGATCGATCAGCTCGCCCAGTCGCGCCACCACGGGCAAGTCCTCATGCTGTCGCCACCAGTGACCAATATTGATAGATAGCCCAAAACATTTGACCAGAGAGGCCGCAATCGCCGCATACCACTGGGGAAGGGTGACCTGTTGGGTACCAATGCTGGTGAGGTCAATGGTGTGGCTAGCTACCCCCGCCTGCTGCAATCGGCCCATGGTGCGAACCCGCAGGCTCGACTTACCCATCTGACGTGCGTTGAAAACGTAGCAGAACTCCCCCTGCAACAGCGCTGTAAACAGCTCGTCATCAGCTTGCCGCTGCACGTAGGTCGGGATCGTCGGAGGCAGGCTGCCCCCCACTTGATAAAGCGAGGCTGCGGCGGATTGCTGTACCGACAGGTGCTGCCCGGAGCGCTCGATGATTGACATGGAAACCAACCCTTCCTCACTCACTGCCAGCCGCTACCCCTGCAAGATATCCCAGGCAGCTATCTTTGCAAAGCACTCAGATTTTTAAGAGTCTGGAGGCTGGTAACAGGGGGCAGGCAAGCCGGGCTAGCCTCGTTTTTTCTCCTTGGGGCCAGCACTGGATAACACCGGCAGAATGATCGTCATAGTAGTGCCTTCACCAGGCACAGAATCACAGGTGAGCTGTCCGCCATGTTGTTCCACAATCACCTGATAACTGGTGGATAGGCCCAGACCGGTGCCTTCCCCCACTGACTTAGTGGTGAAGAACGGCTCATAAATCCGGGGCTGAAGGTCTGGTGAAATGCCCACCCCAGTATCCTTAATCGTGATGCGAATTTGATCTGCCCCTAGAGCCTCAGTTTTCAGGGTAATGCTGAGCGGCTTAGTTCGGAGTGCTTCAGTGCCCCAACGCTCAATCGCGTCAATGGCGTTGTTCAGCAGATTCAACAGCGCTTGGTTGATCAACTTGCCGTGACACACCGTCAGCGGAATCTGGCCATACTGGCGCATTACCGGAATTTCGGGCCTAGCGTCTTGGGGCTGGAGCCGATGACCGAGCAAAGACAGCACGCTATCTAAACTTTGGTTCAAGTCCACTGGCTTAATGTCTGATTCCCCCAGGTGGGAGAAAAGCTGCAAAGCCACCATGATGGATTTAATCCGCTCAACCCCGGTCTGCATTGACCTCATCAGTTTTTCCCAGTCGGTCAAAATGAAGTCGAGATCTATTTCTGCGATCGCAGCCTCAATGTCTGGATCTACCTGAGGATACTTACGGCGATAGAGCCTCAGCAAAGCCAATACCTGATCAAAATACCGTCGGGCCGGGGTCAAATTGCCGTAGATAAAGCTAATTGGGTTATTCACCTCATGGGTGATTCCGGCGATGAGCTGACCGAGCCCCAGCATTTTTTCCTTTTGGATCAGCTGCACTTGAGCCTCTTGCAGTCGTTCTAGGGTTAACTCTAGCGACTGGTTCTTCTCCTGAAGCTGTTGCTGTAGCGCCTGAATCGTCAGCTGATGCTGAATTCTGACTATCACCTCATCTCGTTCAAACGGTTTGGTGATGTAGTCAACACCGCCCACTTCAAAAGCCCGCACCTTATCCTGGGGATCATCCAAGGCACTGAGAAAAATCACCGGAATGCCTGCCAACGCAGGCTGCTGTTTAAGCTGTTGACAAACTTGATAGCCGTTCATCTCCGGCATATTGATATCCAGCAAAATCAAGTGGGGCGGGCGCTGCTGGGCCGCTGTCAGGGCCATGGTGCCATTCAGGGCTTTGCGGACGCTGTAGCCCGCTTGGGACAGCAACTTACTCAAAAGCTGCACATTTTCCAGTACGTCATCCACGATCAAAATATCGGCGCGGGACGACCTTGGCACTGGGGGAGAAGCTGATGAAGTCGCGTCCTCTGAACTGTCGTTAGTCACAGGGGAATTAAACATCTAGATCTGACTGAATAGATATCTGACCGGATAGATGAAATCTGAGCGGGCTGGGTATCCTCAGAAACTAGCGCCCACCGACCTGAGTCGCTGTAGCTGAGCAGGCGTTTTGATTAATCCAGGGCTGAGCTAAAGCCATAATTTGCTCAAACTGGAAAATTTCGGCCTGTTGCTTGAGTTGGGCAGCAATCCATTGGTCAGTCTCAGGTAGCCCTTGCACCAAGTCCAGAATTTGCTCATCGCTGCCTTGGGCCGCAGCGTGATAGAGCTGATCCAACCAGGCTTGGGGCAAATGGGCTAACGCGTCAGCCGACAGGTCTGACTTAGGCGGGCGCGGGGCCGGTTCGACCTCAGCCTGATAGTCGTAGCGCAGCCCCAGGGACTGACCGATGCGGCTCAGCAGTTCCTGAGTAATAAACGGCTTGCGCATACAGGCATCGCAGCCCGCCGCCAGCATGGTGGCCTGCTGATCTTCAAACGCTGTAGCGGTGAGGGCGATGATCACCGTGGGTTGCACTGGGGGCTGAGTTGGGGGCTGGCTGGCTTCTCGCTGGCGAATTTGTCGGGTGGTTTCATAGCCGTCGAGAATAGGCATGCGCATATCCATCAATACTAGATGGGGCTGCCACTGCTGCCATTGGGTCAATGCTTCTGCGCCATTTTCAGCCATCTTGACCTCAAAGCCCAGGGGCTGCAGCAGTTTGGTCAGCAGCAGCCGGTTGGTTGGGTTATCTTCCGCCACCAAAATGCGCGGGGTCGGTTGTCCTGGGGCCAGGGCTTTAATGCGCCCTTGGTTCGGGAGCTGAGTAGGTACTGAGTCAGCCACCACCTCAACCGGCAAGGTGAACTGAAAACAACTGCCTTGGCCCACGGTGCTCTCCACGGTTAAACAGCCGCCCATTAATTCAACATAGCGACGACTAATCGGCAGCCCCAGTCCGGTACCTTGCCCAGAGGACAGCCCGGCTTGAGCCTGTTTAAACGGGTCAAACAAAGTGGACAGCTCTTCTGGAGCAATCCCGGAGCCGGTATCCACCACAGCAAAGTTGAGCTGAAGGGCGTTGGGGGTTGAGGCCCGGTCGTCTGAGGCCCCACTGGCTTCAACCCAAACTCGCAGGTGAACGTGCCCCTGCTGGGTAAATTTAATCGCGTTCCCCAACAGGTTGAGCAGCACCTGTCGCAGCTTGCCTTCATCGGCGTGGACGCAGGACGGCAGGCTGTCGTCTTTGATCACCTGGAGATCTAGCTTTTTGGTTTTGGCCTTGAGCTGAAGGAGATCATTGAGGTTATCTAGTAACCGAGACAAGTCAAAGTCTCGGGGGGTGCAGACCAGCAGCCCGGCCTCAATCTTTGACATCTCTAGGATGTTGTTAATCAGGCCCAAGAGGTGCTCACCGCTGCGGTTGATGATGTCGGTATAGTTGCGAGTCGCTTCCGATAGGGTGACGTCGTTATGAATCAACTGGGCAAACCCGAGAATGGCGTTAAGGGGGGTGCGCAATTCGTGACTCATGTTGGCCAGAAATTCGCTTTTGGCCCGGTTGGCGACTTCAGCCGCGTCTCTGGCTTTTTCTAGGGCTTTGGCCTGTTGCTGGGTACGGTTGAACAGTTCTGCTTGCTGAATGGCTACCCCCAGTTGGTCGCCCACCTGTACCACCATGCCGATCTCATCGGTATCCCACTGCCGGGGGCCAGTGTTTTGGTAACAGGCCATTAGCCCCCAAAGCCGCGACCCAGCAAGGATCGGCACGATTAGGTAAGCCCGCGCCTGCAAATCTTTTAGCAGATTCAGATAGCAGGGGGGAAATCCGGCAGCATAGACGTCCGGCACGGTGAGGTAGTCAACTTTCTTGAGATAAGTTCTGCCAGCGTTCTCCTGAAGATGAGTGTCTTCAATCAAGCTTTCTACGGGGAGTTCACCCTGGGCGACCAGCCTGACGGTGCAGCAAGGTTGATCAAGGGCGCTGTGGCCCCAGTGATCGTCATAATCAGGGTTCTCTAGCAGGGGATGCCAGCCGGGGGTAACGGATTCGGCAATGATGTTGCCGCTCCAGTCGGAGTTAAAGCGGTAAACGACGGTGCGATCGCAGTCCAATGCCTGGCGCAATTCCTCGGTCGTGACGGCAAAGATCTTTTCTAGCTTGAGGGACTGGCGCATCTGGCGAATAATTTGGCTGGTGGTGCGCTCCCGGTCAGCCACCTTTTGCAGCAAAACTTGGGAAGAGCACAGCTGGGTATTCGCTTCGGATAGCTCCAGGGTTCGTTCTTCCACCCGGTGCTCCATTTCGTCATAGGCGGCCTGCTTCTTGCCAATTTCTACAGCAAGCTGCTGGTTGAGTTCTTCTAATTCCTCTGGCGATCGCAAGGCCAAGAACTCTGGCAGCCATTCCACCAGCTTGAGGGCGGTGATACAAGAGACTAATGCGGTCAAGGCTCGCCAAACACCTGAGACCCAATAAGCGGGATACCACAAGGTAAAAATGTCGATCAGGTGTCCAAATCCGCACAGAAAGATAAATGCCCCGGCCAGGGAAAAAGCTTTAGAAAAGGCAATATCTCTGCGCTTACGCACAAAGTAAACCAGCATCGCTGGAATAGAGAAGTATGCGATCGCAATCAGAAGATCGCTAATAACATGGAGGCTGACAAGGGGCGTTTGCCAGAGATAACAGTGGCCATGGGGAATATAACGCTCTGATCCTAGTAAAAAACTCAAAAAAGAACTCATCGTGCTTAAAAAAATAATAAATGCAGAAATTGTGATCTAGACAACTTATCCAGACAACTGGCAGATGCCACTTCAAAAAACTTAAAGAAATTCTCAAGCTGGAGGCTTAAGCTAGAACAGTATGGCTTTGTCAACTATTACGCTATGTCATTACGGTAATTGCGTCGCTTCATCAAAAATTCACCAAAAAATTAATGGGGTGGCTGAATAACTGTTTAGATCTGGAAACTATCTCTAGCCTCTTTTGCATATGATGGCTGACTATAGCGACCCGGCCTGACCATTGAACAAGATGCCGCCTGGAAGCCTTGCCCAGCAAGGTTCGCTCATTTCAAAAATCAGATTTGATCGCTATAGCAATCCAGGTTTTGGGCAAATCAGAAAGATTCAAAATCACACCTAGCAAGAGAAATCTGTTACAGTTTATGCCTTGAGCTTTGACGGCAACAGTCAAGATAGTAGGTTGACGCTGTAACTTACCCATGTAAGCCAGAAATTTAAGCGGACAAGCGGCTCGCCCCCATCGAAGGAAGTGTTTGAGGCTCGGGGTAGATTAACTAGGCGAGGACTGATTCCTTGAACTAGCCCAAACGACTGCTGACTAAGGGCGATGGCTTGTGCAGATCTATTTCTTGACCCTGACGATTCTTGACCCTAACGAGACGTGAACCGAATCGTCTCATTCGAGTTAGCTTGATTTGAACTGCCCTGATTCGAGTTAACAGTACTTTGCGTAAACTGACCAAAGTACCGGCAATAGAGTTGACACTGCGGCACCACCTGCTGATTTTCAAACTTGATTAACCCCAATCCCTGCAACTGCAAAGCTACCCTGGGCTGCAGCCCTACCCTACTCGAATAAGTTATTGATGCAGTCGCTAAATCAACCATTGGCTTGAGCAAGTCGTGACGCTCAACCTTAGATAGAACATAATTCAGATGATCTTTAAAGATGCCATCAGGACACACCGCAGTTTGGAGCAGCGTTTCCAGCCTGATGTTTTGCTGACTGAGGTGAAATAACGCGAGTTGAGTCAGAGACGGATTACCCCCCAGTAATTGCAGCAGCACATCAACATAGTGGCTAACGGGTTCTAGGCCATAGCGTTGGGCTAGCGACTCAACCTGCCCGTAGTTAAACTCAGGCAATTCAACCAACAGCCCCACATTGAAAGGGGACTGATGCAGGTTCAAAGGAATCCAAGCGTCGGTAGAGTAGCTCATCAACAGCCGCAGCCGACGCCATTCTGGCTTTTGGCTAGTGCTGTAGCGGCTTTGCTCATACCAAGCTCGCAACATCCCCAAAAAGTCGCTGGCAACCTCAGGATGCTCAAACAAATCATCCACCTTATCAATCACCAACAGCAGCGGGGACTCTGCGTTGGGCAACAGATAGGTTTCAAAATAGTCCGAGCAACTGTAAATGCTGCCAAATAGGTCATCCCAGCGGGTATCAAGCTGATTCGGCAATCCCAAAGCCCGCGCCACAACGGCACAAAACCAGCGCAAGAATTGACTTAAGTTATGAAAAAGCTGCTGATCAGCCGCGCGAAGGCTAACAATAACAGTGCGGAAACCGTTCTCAGCTGCATGGCTGATGGTTCGGGCAACCAATGATGTCTTGCCAAATTGTCGAGGAGCCCGTAGCCGGATCAAAGCCCCAGGCTGCATAATCTCGGCAGTGCACAGCCGTTCTGCTGGTGGGCGATCAATATAGAAGGGAGAATCCAGAGCCAGCTGACTTTTAAGCTGTTCTGGCTCTAGTTTGACTAATGCTTTGGGTGACCCCGCAGCTAAGAGTCCCTTCTGATCGATATAGTCCTCAAGCTGAGGAGTTAAGTCAAACGCCTGAAAGTAAGCCTCCAACGTCGGAAAATCAACCGGCTGCTTGCGACGGCGGACTTTGGTTAAGGTTTTGGGGCTAATGCCGGTAATGGCACTGAGTCTTTCTAATGTATAGGGGCGACCCTCGTTATGACGAACGGCAGAGAGGTGTTCTGCTGCTGTTAACTTATGCCAGCCTTGGGCGGTCATTAATACCCCCCGTCCTCGACGAGTTGACTTCGGACTATCTGTCATCCTTGATCTCAACGTTCCGCTAATACGTGTGCACAGTGATACGTGTGCACAATGTCACTGCTATCTCAGCGCTGACATTGTGCACTGCATCATCTAAGAGCTGAATTAGTATAGTGCTGTAGTTGCGTTTCAGAATACGGTATACAAATAAATTAGCGTATCGATTGAGCCCTGGTGAGTACCTTTGTCGCCCATCAGCCGCTAAAAATGAGGTGATTCTGTAGCAGAACCGCGAAATTGTCAGCTCCAGGTCGCAATCTTCTGCGATGTCTGAAAAACGTCAAATTGAAGGTTGAATTGAGCTAGGAAAATCTCTGGGCGGTAGTTTATTCAATGATCGCCAAAATATCAGACTCAAATCAAGGCTTAAAGGTGGATCGAAAGTAGCTTAAAAGCATTCAATCGGTACTTTTACGGCGGGTTGCGAGACTTTCTGCGCGGGTATCCGCTTAAGGCGGGACGGATCACCTTATGAAGTTGCTAACAATGGGCTTCGACAAGCTCAGCCCGAACGGACTTGGAACCGTTCGCCCTGAGCCTGTCGTTGGCGTAGCCTCCCCAGAGGGGATAGGGCAGCGCCGTTAG
>PXDR01000170.1 GCA_003566335.1 Cyanobacteria bacterium T3Sed10_344R1 | reverse complement strand
CCCCGTGGCGTAATGCAGCACTGCCCGCCGGTTCCAGGCTTCCGCAAAATCCGGCTGATCGCGGATTAGCTCGTCCAATAGCGTCGCCGCCGCTGCTAAGCTGCCCCCCTGCATCAGGGTTTGACTGCGCATCAGCTGGCGTGCCCCCTGAATGCCCTTTTGCTGAAACCAGCGTTGCCAAAACGTTTCCGTAGCCACTGCCCGCACCTGTTCATCTTCGTGGCGCAGTTGCGCTAAGAGTTGTTCGGTCGAAAAGTCAGTCATGGGAAATCAGGTCACAACGAAGTCAGTTGATAACAGAGACATAACAGGGGAGTGCGATCGCAGCTTGCGATCGCAAGCCGATAAATTACGCAGGCGTGGAACATCGGCACCGTCGGGGAACAGCGCTGAGACTAATCTGAGACCAAAGCCAGATTGAACAAATGTTTCGGCATCTCTCCACAATTGTGCGAAGTCCCGGAGAAGTGGGTACTTTTAGCCTAGAGAACATAAATCTGACTGTGTGGCTTAACCCTCATCCGGTTGCCAGGCATCAGGATTTATCTGGTTTCTGCGGGGTTCCATCATCCACCGATCTCGGGGGAAGTGCATTAGGAACCGCTCTGCGCGCCAGTGTTATGGGCCAAGGCCCTGGGATAAACGACTTTAATATCGCCTGTCCCAGCTCGCCACATCCCAACGCCCAGCTAACCGACTCTCAAAACCAACTCACAAACAGAGGTTCAGAAGATCATGGCCGTTGAAAAAGTAAACTCCTCCTCCAGTCTGGCCGAGGTTGTAGATCGGATTCTTGACAAAGGGATCGTGATTGATGCCTGGGTGCGGGTCTCCCTCGTTGGGATCGAACTTCTAGCGATTGAAGCTAGGGTCGTGATTGCCTCCGTGGATACTTACCTGAAGTACGCCGAAGCTGTGGGCCTCACCGCTCAAGCTGCTGTTCCCGCCGCTTAGGGATCGCATCGCTCCCCTGGCCATCTCTAGGGATCGCCAGGGGGCCGAGGGCGGCTTTCTTTTCTCAGTCTCTCTCCCAGCATTTCTCTCCCAGCACTTAGGAGGCAGCGTCCGTGGCGGCACTTAAAGACCAGTGGCAGCAAGCGCGGCAGCAGCGCCAACAAGAAATTATTCAGCGACGACAAGGGGTGCAGGCGACCCTGGCGACCTGGCAGCAATCGCGACAGCAGCAGGCCGTTGCAGTTAAGCAAGCCCTAGTCGAGTTCCACACCACCCTGCAAGACGAAACCAGTCTGCAACTGCTCCAAGCCCGGCAGCAGCGCCAGGTGATGGCTAAAGCAACCGCGCAACAGCTAGCGGTGTTTGTGGAGGAGTTGCGATCGCAAACCGCCGACTTCCTAGCCCTCACCAGCCAAGAGCGCCAAGTGATGGCCCAACAGCTAGAACAAGATCTCAGCGCCTTCCACCAAGCCTTGGTGTCCGCCGTCAGCGACCTGCGCCTCACCCTAGACCAGCAGATCAAGCAAATCCAGGCCGACGTACGGGCCTGGCTAGAGATCCCGCCCCAAATGCTGGCCCAGTACCAACAAGACCGCCTGGAAATGCGGGCAGCCCTGCTCGACGACCTGTCGGCCTACGTCGGCGACCTGCAAATTCAGGTCAGCACTTACCTCAAATCCCTCACCAGCCTACGCCAGCAGCAGGCCATTGACCTTAAGCACCAGCTGCAGCAAAACCGCCAAATCAGCATTGCCGCCGTCGAAACCCTCTTCGGCGACCTGGCCCAATTCCGCCAAGAGCTGACAGCCTATCGCGCCAACCTACAGACCATCGTCTGGGGCGATGAAGCGATGGCAGTCTCGACGCCAGCGCCCGCCTCAGCAACGCCCCCGCCGACTGCCAAACCTGCCGTTCCAGCAGCGCCAGCACCAGCGGTTGTCCAAGCACCTGAACCGGAGCCTGCCCCCCAACCGCTCCCCACCGTAGACACCCCAACCGAAGCCGCTGTCCTAGAATATGTGCAAGCCCAGTCCGGGGCGAAGCTCACCCAAATTGAGACAGAACTTGGCCTCAATCGCTTCCAGGCCGTTGAAGTCTTGCGAACCCTGATCGAAAAAAATCTAATCCAGCAAAAAGACCGTGTTTACCATTTGGTTAGCGCCGAGGCCACCCCATGACCACCGTTCTCCAGGCCAAACCCCGCGACTTTGTCAGCACCCCCGCCGTTGAGCGGGTTGCCCAACGCGCCCTCCGCTACCTCCAGTCCGGCTACTCCGTTCACCTCAAAGGGGCAGCAGGCACCGGCAAAACCACCCTGGGCTTGCACTTGGCCGACCTGATGGGTCGGCCCATCATGCTGATCTTTGGCGACGACGAGTTCAAAACCTCTGACCTGATCGGCAACCAGACCGGCTACACCCGCAAAAAAGTTGTGGACAACTACATCCACAGCGTCATGAAGGTCGAAGACGAACTGCGGCAAAACTGGGTCGATTCTCGCCTCACTCTGGCCTGCCGCGAAGGCTTCACCCTGGTCTACGACGAATTCAACCGCTCCCGGCCTGAAGTCAACAACGTGCTGCTGTCCGCCCTCGAAGAAAAGCTGCTGGTGTTACCCCCCAGCGGCAACCGCCAGGAATACGTGCGGGTACATCCCCAATTCCGCGCCATCTTCACCTCTAACCCGGCGGAATACTGCGGCGTCCACGGCACCCAAGACGCCCTGCTCGACCGGCTGATCACCATCAACATGCCGCCGCCCGACGAACTGACCCAGCAGCAAATCCTGGTGCAGAAAATTGGCCTAGAACCAGAAGCGGCCCTCGCCATCGTCCGGCTGGTGCAAGCCTTTCAAGCCGACACCCAAGTCGATTCCGTCTCCAGCCTGCGGCCCAGCCTAATGATTGGCACCATCTGCCAGCAGCATGGCATGGCCCCTCAGGTCGAAGACCCCGACTTTCGCGATCTCTGTGCCGATGTCCTGCTCGATCGCGCGGCCCAGCCCCTCGCAGAAGCAACCCAACGGCTCTGGCAATTGTTCAACCACTACACCGCTGCCCCAGTCACCCTGACCGAAGCTCCCCCGGAAGATCCCTCTGAAGACCCAGAAAGCATCATCTTTGACTATATTGAGCAGGCAGGCTCCGCCCGCTTAGCCGAAATCGAAGCTGCTCTGAAGCTCAACCGTTTTCAAGTGGTCAACGCCCTGAAATCCTTGATTGACCAAGCCCTAATCACCAAACAGGACAGCGGCAACAAACCCGCCCTGTACCAAGTAGCGGTTCCTGAACCGTCCCTGCCCCAAGTTCCGGAGCGTCAATAGCCTGTGACCGCCTCCCCTAATCGCGGCATTACCACCTCAACCCAAGCCTCCTCCTT
>PXDR01000624.1 GCA_003566335.1 Cyanobacteria bacterium T3Sed10_344R1 | reverse complement strand
CCAAGGGTGCAAGCACCAGCCAGGGAAGAGAAAACAGCAGTCGCATGGGAGATAAGGGTAAGGGCGAAATAACGATGGAGTGGGCTGAAAGCAGCCTCAGCAAAATCTGCACTGAGCTTAACAGACCCCATAGCGTGACGGTAGATCGGTGGGGGATCGTTCCAATCTGTCCCAGTTGGGGTAAACCTACTGTTTTGCTGCCAGGGTGATCGAGAAATTTACATCTTGTATTATTTGCGGCGGATGTCGCGGATCCAGTTTTTCGCCTGCTTGGGATTTAGTTTGTCGTTCGGTTTGGATTTTCCACGATGCCTCCTGTAGACGCTGCCGATATTTCCACGTTAGAAAGACTCCAAGGAGGCTTGGTCGGGGCTGCCGTGGCAGACTGCTTAGCCGCGATGGTGGAGGTGCGATCGCAGCAGCCTGAAGCTCGGCCTTGGGTGCAGATCGACACCTGGCTAAGTCACCCCCTCCCCGTGAATCCGTCGCCTTTGGGCCATAGCTTGGTTCAGATAACGACCGCCTATGGCAAATCAGACCCTGAAGCCGTAGACGCTGCCATTCACGCCGCTGTTGCCAACTTACCGAAGAGCTTGGGCAGTCCCGTCGCCCCAGTGCTAGCCCTGTTGCCCTGGTTGCTGACCTTAGACTGTGACCAGCCCCAGGCGGTTCAAGCTGCGATCGCAGCCCTGACCCCTGACCTAGACATCCAGCTCAGCCTATGGCTAGGACTGCACCTGATCCAGGCCAGCCTAGCCCCCACCCGTTCCTTGCCCCCCCTCACCATCGCCATTCAGCACTGGCAGCAGCACCAGCCCCACCCTAACCGCAGCGCCGCCCTAGCGGGCCGCACCGCCAACCTTTGGGAAGCCGTGGCCAGCGGCCATCCCCTGCCCCCCAGTCCGCTTCAACCCTTGGCAATCGCTGCCCACGCCTCAACCGACTATCGCCTAACCTTGCTCAACCCGCTTGGGGCTCCCCACCCCACCCCCGACAGCGGATTAACCGCTAGCCTAGTCGGATTAGTCATTGGCCTGCGCCAGGGATTGCGAGCCCTGCCCCTAACTTGGCGGCTGGCGGTCGATCACCACGCCCTGCCCCAGCGCTGGCACTGTCGCGAACTGTCGCTACAGCAGCAGGCCAGACAACTGATGGGCTTATGGTCTGGGCTAGATCTCGCCGCCCTAAATCAGTCCTCCCTGCCCCCCGTGACTTAACGACTGGGGAAACCGCAGCGAAGCTCGACCGCTTTAACCACTGGCCACCATAAAAAAAATTGAAAAAAGGCACCATTATAATGGCCACATAGGCATGATCGGCTCGCTACAAACCGTCACGCTCTTCCCTCAATCGATAAAAATCTCAGCTGATAGAATTGCTCCACTCTGTTCCGCTTGCGTCTCTTGCAGTCCCCGCCCTCATCCCCTGTTGCCTCGATTTCCCTAACGGTTAACCCCACCCCAGACTACTAACCCGATCACTAGCCAGGGAGCTAGCCCCAGACAACCTGAACACGATTTCCAGGTCTCTGCCTCAACCCACGTCAGCCACCACTGGCTACAACAACCGCAACGGCAGCAGACACAGAATTCCCATGGGTAAGTGAATGAAGCGAGCTCGGTTAATCAAAGCCAACATTAGTAGACGCCTCAGCCGCTGGCGACACAGATGGCTGGGCGGGAGCCATGGTGCTGCCGGGCACTTGCCTTCTCCCCCGATCCGTCGTCGGCCATTGCCACCCTTACTGGGGCCAAAACCAGCGGCAGCTATTCCGGTGGTGCCGCCAGTCCCGGCCTGCAACCGCGATCGCATTCGGCAGCGTTCGGCCCAACTGGGTCGGCAACTGTCCCCCCAGGCATTTTTGGCTCTGTCCATCTTGATTCTTACCGCCGTCATGGGGCAGCGCTTTTACAATCAGCCCTTGCTGCAGGTTGATACAGCCGCACCCCAAACGGTCGTCGCCCCCGCAGCTGCCACGGTGGTTGATGAACTGGCGACAGAAGAAGCCCGGAAAACTGCCCGTAGCGGCACCGTTCCCGTCTTGGTGATTGACGAAACCAGCACCCAGGAAATCACCCAGAGCCTGAACCGGCGGCTGCGTCAAGGCAATAACTTACGCCAAATTGCCGCCCCCTTTCCGGCGGTAAGCACCGATAATCTCTCCACCACCGTCCAAGCCTATCTGCGCTCAGCCGATGAGGCCGATGTAGAAACCCTGTGGCAATTAGCCCGAGAACCTAACTTCACCGCCACCGAACTGGGCACAGGCCCAGTCCCTGGCCCCTTACAGCCTCGGGTAGAAAACTTGACCTCCCGCCAACGCCGCGTCCTGCGGGAGATTTTGACCTATCGCGATCGCACCACCTTGAGCGACCTCAACGCCCTAGAGCAACAGGTGCGGCAGATGCGCAACAGCTACAGCCAGGCCACAGCGGAACTCGGCGCTGCCCTGCGGCAAAATCCTCAGTTGCCCTACGATCAGTCCTTACTCACCCTGTCAGACGCGGAGTGGATGCAAACCCACACCAGCGTTCGTCTAGCCGCCGACCGCATGGCCAGTCAGGGCATTGCCCCTGGGGTGCCCGAAGATATCCTCCGCCAAGCGGCTCAAGCCCAGCTCACCGGAATTTTGCCCGCCACCGCCGAAGATATTGGCATTCGCCTCCTGGTCAGCAGCCTCAGTCCCAATCTAGTTGAAGACGCCGAACGCACCCAGCGCCGCGCTGAAGCCGCCGCCGAGGAAATAGACGAAGTGCGCGTCACCATCAGCGCCGAAGAAGTGATCGTCCAAGCGGGAGAACCGATCAGCCGCAACGACTTTATTCTGCTAGATCATTTCAACCTCAGCCGCCGCCGCTTTAACTGGCTAGGGTTCATCGGCTTTGGTCTAACGGTGACTGGGGCGATTTCCGTCTTTTTGCTGGTGGAATCCTTCCAGGGGGTTGGCCTGCGGCATCGAGACTATCTGCTGCTGCTTCTGATGGCCGCGACCCCAGCCGGGCTATTAGCCCTGGGTGTACCTGTCCTGAGTTTGGCCGCAGTTGGGCTGCTGGCAGGCAGCTTCTACGGGGCCGTGTTGGGAGGAACCCTAATCGGGCTAGTGGCCCTCACCTTGCCCATCGGTCTAGAAATCAGCGTCATTAGTCTCGCCACCGCCACCGTGGGAGCCTTGCTGGGTAGTGTGATGGCGGCGCAGTTGCGTTCTCGGGAAGAACTCGCCCTCCTTGGCCAAGGGTTGGCGGATGTTGAAGAGGCCGAGCGAATCGCCGGCGACCGTTATGAGCGCGGGCTGGTTGACATTGCCGTGCTCCTCGAGACCCAACGCCGCGCGTTTGAAGTG
>PXDR01000232.1 GCA_003566335.1 Cyanobacteria bacterium T3Sed10_344R1 | reverse complement strand
GATGTACAAGGTTTTAAGCCGATCGAGGCAAAGAAACAGACTGTTTTTTCAGAGAATCGCTGAAAGCTATGAGCAGCAGCGGTCAGAATCTGCTTGTGGACATCGTGGTGAGAAATTCGGGGTATAGACCCACGCCCATCAACAGACCCACAACACTCAATCCAAATTCAGATCGAGCGTATTAACCGAGGGCTGGCTTTGATTTCACTTCACCCAGCCAGCCCAGCGTCAGCACTCTAAACCTTCGCTTCTTCTTTCACCAGCTTGTCCCAACCGAGATCCTTGAGGTTGGTGTTGCGGCGCAGGGGCCGAGTGACCAGTTCGAGGATGTCCCGGGCATTGGTAAAGCCGTGGATTTGGGCGAAGGTGAACTCCACCGACCACTTGGTGTTAATGCCTCGGGCTTCTAGGGGGTTAGCGTGGGCCATACCCGTGATCACCAAATCGGGCTGGTTCTCCATGATCCGCTTGATTTGGTTGTAGTTGTCCGGCTTCTCAATAATCTTCGGCAGCGGTGCCCCCATCTCCTGACAGGTTTGCTCCAAGAACGCCAGTTCCGCGCCCTGGTAGCGCTTGTCCATGTAGGGAATGCCAATTTCTGGCACCGTCATACCGCAGCGAATCAAGAACCGGGCTAGGGAGACTTCCAGCAGGTTGTCGCCCATGAAGTACACCGACTTGCCGCGAATCAGCTTCAGGTAATCCTCCATCGAGGCCCAAATCTTGGCTTCCCGCTCGTCTAGCCCCTGGGGTTCAATCCCAAACACGGAGCAGATTTTCTCAATCCAAGCCCGGGTGCCGTCAGGGCCAATCGGGAACGGTGCGCCAATCAGCTTGGTTTTGCGTCGCCGCATCAGGGTAGAAGCGGTGCGGGAGAGGAACGGGTTCATGCCAGCGGTGTAGTAGCCTTCGCTGATTACCGGCAGTTCGGTATAGCGCTTAGACGGCAGCCAGCCAGAAACCCGCACGCCCTGGCGCTTTAGCTCTAGGGTCATTTGGGTGACGATGGGGTCAGGCACCGAACCAAACAGCACCAGGGGCGGGTGATCAACATACTCCGACTCCGACTGGGCTACTTCTTCGCTCTTGCGGCCAAAGTTGAGCAGCTTGCCAATGCCGCTACGCTCTTCCTTATCGGCTTCGGCTTCGGGGGCTTTAGTGGGGCAGCGGTGGGCCATGGCTGCTAGCACCGTGTCTTCCCCTTGGGTGAAGGCATAGTCTAGGCCATTGGCTCGGGCGACCACGATGGGCAGGCCGATTTCAGCTTCTAGCTTCGGCGCGATGCCTTCTAGGTCGGTTTTGATAATTTCGGTGGTGCAGGTGCCAATCCAGACGATCACGGAAGGGTTGCGATCGCGCTTAATTTGCAGACACAGCCGCTTTAGCTCTTCGTAGTCATTCAGCTGGGCGGAGATATCGCCCTCTTCTAGTTCTGCCATGGCGTAGCGAGGTTCGGCGAAAATCATCACCCCCATGGCGTTCTGGAGAAAATAGCCGCAAGTCTTGGTGCCGATGACCAAAAAGAAGCTGTCTTCAATTTTTTGGTACAGACAAGCCACACAGCTAATCGGGCAGAATGTATGGTAATTGCCCGTATCGCATTCAAATTCTAGGGCTGAAGGTTGTCCCGCTTGGGGTCGCATATTAGCCGTGGTCATAGTAATTTAAATCCTCTTATTCAACAGGTGGATCAACGGTGGGGCGGAGGGGGATCAAGCAGGCGTTAGCGATTAGACGGAGTAGAAGGCCGCCCTCGAACAACGCCGCTGCCCTCGTCTCTGGGTAAGGGCTCCCTGGGTAACGGCGCGGCAACCGGCGCATTGAGGGATAGCCGGTCTGAGGCCAGTCCCCCCGGCAACTGCCGAGGCGACTCTGCCGACTTGACCTGTTTATGGGTCGCTGCCGCCAGCTCGTCCCGGGGGTTAAAGTTCAGCCCCAGGGCCGCGACGATCCGATCAGGATCGTTGCTGAGATCGACCACCAGAGGCATGAGCTGAGTCAGCTTGGGTTCCAGCATGACCAGCGTGGCCAAAATAAAGCTGGCCGAGGGGCGGCGTTGCCCCTGCACCGTCACCCAAATCCCCAGGGAATCAATCCAGCCTTGGTTTTCGCGATAATGCTCTAGCCACTTAAGCCTGAGTGCGCGTCGAAACTTCTGTGTGTTCACCGAGCGCCCAAACTCCCCATTGACACAACAATATTGACCATCCTGTTAGCGACCACGGCGGGATTGGCCTGCGGCAGACTATCCCGGAGTGTGGCCTCACGATAAATCTGGGCTATCGCGTAGTAGGTGGGGCTCATCGGTCTCTTGGGCGTCAATGATGGTGGGGGTGCCGCCATTCTCTAGGGCCATCTCGGGGTCGAAATTCAGCCCCAAGACTTCCACCAGGGCGTCTTCATCTGAGTTGAGTTGATAGAAGGGCACCATCAGGTTAGAGAGCTTGGGCTCTAGAGCGTTAATCACCCCCAGCACCAAAAAGGAAGAGGGACGTCGGCCCCCATCTGGGGTTCTCACAGAGGTTTGGCGCATCTGAAGCTCTAGCCAAGGGCGGTTGGATTGGACATAGTCCAGCCATTTTTGCCGAATAACCGAGGTGAAGTTCTCAAAAAAGGCCATAGGTCTCTCGTTAATGAAGGGCTGCTAATCACTAGGTTGATTAAGTCAACTGATGATATCGCAGCACCTCCCTAACAACCGTCGGCAATTTTTAAGAATTTCCCTGGCTTTGCCGCCCTATCCTCAGGCCAGGGAAAGCCTCCTAGACCATCATCAAATCGCGATCTTCGCTGGTTTGCTTCGGCGCATCCTCGGGGGGATTGAGGTAGAAGTCCGACAGCAGGGCAAACAGATCCCGGTCGGGGGTGTCTTGGGGCACCACGCCTTCGGGGGCGGCCAGGATTTGGTCGGCAATGTTCAGGTAGAACTGACTGACCGCATCTAGGGACGGATCGGTTTCGGCCATTTCAAAGATGGTTTTACCCTTAACCCGAGAAATTCGGATGTCTTCAATTAGGGGCAAAATTTCCAGCACGGGCATGGGCACGGTCTGGATGTACTTGTCGATCAGGTCGCGCTTAGAGGTGCGGTTGCCGATCAGACCCGCCAGGCGCAGGGGGTGCGTCCGGGCTTTTTCGCGCACTGAGGCGGCGATGCGGTTGGCGGCAAATAGGGCGTCGAAACCATTGTCGGTGACGATCATGCAGTAGTCGGAGTAGTTCAGCGGAGCCGCAAAGCCACCGCACACCACGTCGCCGAGCACGTCAAACAAAATCACGTCGTACTCGTCAAAGGCGTTGAGCTCTTTGAGCAGCTTGACGGTTTCGCCGACCACGTAGCCG
>PXDR01000026.1 GCA_003566335.1 Cyanobacteria bacterium T3Sed10_344R1 | reverse complement strand
TTGTTCAGAAAGCTTTTGGGCAAGGGGGGCGTGGTATGGTCGAGTTGCCGTCCCTGGAGTCTGCTGCTGTGTTTGCGATCGCACAAAAAGCCGATCAGTTTGTCACCTACATTCTGTCCGACCATGCGGCGGGCAGCAAAATCCACGTGGTGCCGGAGCGGGGAGGCATCATTACCCGTTGGCAGGTGGACGATAAGGACTTGCTGTATTTAGATGAGGCGCGGTTTGCTGACCCCAGCCTATCGATTCGCGGCGGCATTCCGATTTTGTTTCCGATCTGCGGCAATTTGCCGGACAACCAGTTTCACCAGAACGGCAAAACCTACACCCTTAAGCAACACGGCTTTGCGCGGGATTTGCCCTGGACGGTGAGTAGCCAAGATGTGCAGGGCAGCGCCCAAATTACCCTGGTGCTCAACAGTAACGACACGACTCGGGCTGTTTATCCCTTTGACTTTCAGCTGGCGTTTACCTATGAGCTGCGGGGACTGCGGCTGACCCTGACCCAACGGGTGACAAATACGGGTGACGTGCCGCTGCCGTTTTCCTTGGGGCTGCACCCTTACTTTGCGGTGCAGGATAAGTCAAAGCTGGGGTTTGAAATTCCGGGCGATCGCATCCAAGACCAAAACACCCAAGCGGTGAGTGACTATACAGGCTTTGACTTCAGTCAGCCAGAGATTGACGTGGCCTTTCGGCCCCTGACCGCTAATCAGGCCAGCGCGACGGATAAGGGACAGGGAACTGCGATCGCACTGTCCTGGGATGAGCCTTACAACACGGTGGTGTTCTGGACGGTGCAGGGCAAAGACTACTACTGCCTCGAACCTTGGAGCGCCCCCCGCAATGCCCTGAACACAGGGGAAGATCTGACCCTGCTACCGGCTCACGAGACCCTAGAGACGCAGGTGCGCTTAGTGGCGACTGTCGCTGATTAGGGGTTTAGGGATTTAGCACGCTGGCTAAACGCGCCATTGCATTAACTTCCGTGTGTCAATGATTTAAGAAACCTTTAGTTTGATTGGCCCTCGACGGCGACCGATTGGCGCTAGAACCGTTGCTAATCAAAAGGTTCAGGGCTTTATTTTGATGAATTAACCCAGGAGAGTGCCCTTTAGGCGGCTGGGGTGGCGGCTTTATCTTTGAGACAATCAAGACCAACGCTCAAGGCTTTGAGGCAGGGGGCTTGGCGAGGTAGTCGGCAGCAGTCCGCTTCAGCAAGCGGTGTAGGTACAGGCTTGCGCTGACCGACAACCCGCTGGGATCCATTCCGGCGAAGACTCAGGGCTAGAGGACGACACCACGGGAGATTTTTTCTATGAAATTGGCTTACTGGATGTATGCAGGCCCAGCGCATATTGGCACGCTGCGAATTTCCAGCTCTTTCAAGAATGTCCATGCGATTATGCACGCCCCGATTGGCGATGACTATTTCAACGTCATGCGCTCAATGCTAGAGCGCGATCGCAACTTTACCCCGGTCACTATTAGTTCGGTAGACCGCACGGTGCTGGCTCGGGGCTCCCAGGAAAAGGTGGTGAACAACATTGTTCGCAAAGACCAGGAAGAGCATCCCGACCTGGTGGTGCTGACCCCCACCTGCACCTCCAGCATTTTGCAGGAAGACCTGGCGAACTTTGTGGAGCGGGCCAGCATTGAGGCCAAGGGCGACGTGATTTTGGCCGATGTGAACCACTATCGGTTCAATGAGTTGCAGGCTGCCGATCGCACCCTAGAGCAAATCGTTCAGGTCTATATCAACAAAGCCCGCAAGCACGGCAACTTGCCTACGGACAAAACCGAGCAGCCGTCGGTCAACATCATCGGCATCAGCAGCCTGGGCTTCCACAATCAGCACGACTGTACAGAGCTAAAGCGGCTGATGGCGGATCTGGGTATCCAGGTAAATCAGGTGATCCCAGAAGGGGCGTCGGTGCATGAGCTGAAGAACCTGCCCCGGGCTTGGTTTAATCTAGCGCCCTACCGGGAGGTGGGCCAGATGACGGCCCAATGGTTGGAGAAAGAATTTGACATGCCCTATGTAGACATCACGCCCATGGGGGTGGTGGAAACGGCCCGCTGCATTCGCAAAATGCAGCAGGTGCTGAATGCCCAAGGTGCTGGGGTGGATTTTGAAGACTACATCAATAACCAAACCCTGAATGTGTCCCAGGCCGCCTGGTTCTCTCGCTCGATTGACTGCCAAAACCTGACGGGCAAGAAGGCGGTGGTGTTTGGCGACAACACCCACGCTGCCGCCATGACTAAGGTGCTGGCCCGGGAAATGGGTATCCATGTGGTGCTGGCGGGCACGTACTGCAAGTACGACGAGGACTGGTTCCGCCAGGAGGTCAGCGAGTACTGCGATGAGGTTTTGGTCAGTGATGACAATGGTGCGATCGCAGATGCGATCGCCCGGATTGAACCCTCGGCGATTTTCGGCACCCAAATGGAGCGCCACGTGGGCAAACGCCTCAGCATCCCCTGCGGCGTCATTGCCGCCCCGGTACACATCCAGGACTTCCCCATTGGCTACAAGCCATTCCTGGGTTATGAAGGCACCAACCAACTGGCTGACCTGGTGTACAACTCCTTCACCCTGGGCATGGAGGATCACCTGCTAGAGATCTTCGGCGGTCACGACACCAAAGAAGGCATCACCAAGACCATGTCGGCAGATTCTGACCTGGGCTGGAGCAAGGACGGTCTGGCCGAGTTGAACAAAATCCCTGGGTTTGTCCGAGGTAAGGTGAAGCGCAACACGGAGAAGTTTGCTCGGGAGCGCAATTTCTCTGAGATTACGGCTGAAGTGCTCTACGCCGCCAAGGAGTCTGTGGGGGCATAGGCCCAAGCCCTCGGCTAGGTAAGTGAGCTGTACAGACCTCCGAGTTCTCAAAGAACTTGGAGGTCTTGGCGTCCGCGTGCTGGATTAAGTCCAGTTCCGTGTGAGCTAGCTCTAGAATGAAAGCATGGCTCAGACGCTTAGAGGCTGAACGGGCAATATGGCATTATCTGAAAATCGACGACTTCTTCATATCACCAAAGTTGATATGAAGGCTCCAAAAACAGATGCGGTTTATTGGCGATCGCAACCTTATACGTTGCGCTTGGCTGCCCTAGAATCTTTGCGCCAAGAGTTTATGACCTGGAAGTACGGTGTTCAACCAAGATTTCAAAGAGTTTATTCAATCGTTAAACGATAACCAGGTTCATTATTTGATCCGACATTCCGCAGGTTGACAGTTATTTCTTCTTGTGCGTTGCCTGAGTCAATGGCTGCAAGCCTTGCCATCAGGAGGTTCCAGAAATAGGGCGATTTCGTGCTCTAGGCAACGGCTTAAC
>PXDR01000227.1 GCA_003566335.1 Cyanobacteria bacterium T3Sed10_344R1 | reverse complement strand
CGGGTGTTGGCTCAGGCGAGTATTGGGGTGGGTCGAGGTGCGATCGCAACCGCCCACCCCGACACGGATGACGCCACCACCGCTGGCAGCACCGCCGTCAGCCAAATTCTGGCCACCCTGGGCATAGACGCTGCCGGCTACATCCTGGCCGATGGTTCGGGCCTGTCGCGCCACAACTTGGCCACCCCCGCGACCCTGGTCGCCTTACTCCAAGCCATGACCACCCACCCCCAGGCCGCCACCTATCGAGACTCCCTAGCTGTAGCTGGGGTCAGCGGCACCCTACGCAATCGTTTCACCAATACCGCCGCCGCCGAAACCCTAATCGGCAAAACCGGCTCCCTCAGCGGCAACACAGCCTTGTCCGGCTATCTTGACACACCCGATCACGACCCCGTGATCTTCAGCATCATGATCAACCACGGCAATCAGTCCGGGGTAGCCCTGCGGGAAGCCGTGGACGAGGTGGTGGCGCTCTTGACCCAGCTGCAGCCCTGTTAAGACCATCGAAAAAAGTGCTCCTGACCTTGACTCTGCCCTCACCCCAAACCCCTCTCCCAAATTTGGGAGAGGGGCTTTGAGAATTTCCGGCTCCCCTTCTCCCAAGCTTGGGAGAAGGGGCTGGGGGATGAGGGCCAGCGTGAGCTTCGCGATTTGCTGAGACTGGAAACTAGCGCTAGATGGGCGGGGGAACTAAGTGGCTGAAACCCAACCTTTGACTAGGGCCATGGGGAGGCTGACATAGGGGTTGCTGGTAAAAATCCGCATCAGCTCCGTGCTGCTAGATTCGATGGCTTTGAGGAAGCGGGCCTTAAAGCTAGGGTTTTCCTTGGCTTTTTTCTCCAATGCATTGGCTACCACTTGGGGGCGTTGGTGGGGCGGCACCTGAGCTGACTGCTGGGCCAGCTGGTTTAACAGTTGCTCCATTTCTGCCGCGACAGTCCATTCGGGCACTGTTCTGACTGGAGCCGCGTTTTGCTGAATCGACTGCTGGCGACCACCTGACTCAATCGTGTCGGCAAAGCTGCCGATTGTGGCCCCACGGAAATCGTATTTAGAGACACCAGACATGACACTATTCTCCAAAACAGAAACAGATTGAACGTAGACGTGCTGTTGAGACATGGCTTTCAGGAGTGAAAGCAGCTCATCATTCTGCCGCCGATAGGTGGCAAGCTGTTCTTCTCGCAGGCGCAGCTGGTTGAAGTAGTAGTCGCCCCGCCCCAGCCGACTCAGCAACTGGCGGTAGTCAGGCTTGGGCTGAAGCTGTGAGGGTTGGGAGGGCTGCGAGACCAAAGGGGCAGGAGCCGAGGCGGGGGCCTGCAAGCTGGACAGCCCCAACCGCACCAAAAAACCGCCATTTTCTTGAGGCTCCACTGACTGAATATGAACGTCTGGTGCTTGGGCCGTTGTTGGCCAGGCAAGACGATATTGCTGAGGTGTTGGGCTGTTGCAGACTTCGGCAAACTGCTGATAGACCTGATGTAGCGCCGACCGAAAGTGGGTTGTGTAGGCGTTGGCCCCAGTCAGGGCTACAGATTCAGACTCGGGTTGCTCCAGAGCAAACTGCGACATGACATAGATGTGATCGCAGTTCACCTGTTTTAGGCTGGCAATAAAACTGATGTCGATGTCGGCCACCATGATGCCGGTCAGGTTGGCCCCAGTCAGGTTGGCTCCAGTTAGGTCGGCGTTGACCAGCCTGGCCCCTTTGAGGTTGGCTGCGGTCAAATCAGCCCCAGACAGGTCAGCTTCGCTTAAATTCGCCATGCTGAAGTTGGCCTGGTGAAACGTCCCGCCCTGGAGATCGGCCTGGCTAAGGTCGGCCCCGCTAAAGTCGGCGGCAGTGCAGTCGGCCTCGCTCAGGTTCGCGCCACTCAAACTCACCCCGCTTAGGTTGGCGGACTGGGCATCCGCCTGATGTAGGTCGGCACACCACAAATCAGCGGCATAAAAATCAGCCCGGGTTAAGCAGGCATGGCTGAGATCAACAATGCTAAGGGATGCCGCGCAAAGGTAGGCGTCGCTGAGGTCTGGCTTAATGTCCGGATGTTGTTTTCTCCAAAGATTCCATTGTTCTAGGTTTTTTTTAAGTTGATTGAGATGGCTGGGGCTGGCCATATGACGCACCTCCCCGGGTAGATGATCCTGATGGGTCGTTGAGCGGATAAACGGGAAAGGAAAAAAGGTGAAATCAAGTTGGCCTTGATTTCCGGGGTATCAACTTAAGCCAGGACAGGTTGCGTCAGTAATGGGCTTCGACAGGCTCAGGACGAACGCGCTGAAACCGTTCGTCCTGAGCCTGTCGAAGGGCATCGTCTGAGACTGATACATAGAGCGATCAGGGTGTATGCTTCCCGCCTTGCGTTGATACCCGATTTCCGGTTGCCTAAGCGTCTAGGGGAATGGAGACTCGGACAATGGTTTGCTGACCGGGCATACTCTCCATCATGATTTCGCCCTGGTGGAGTTCCACCAGCCGCTTAGCGATGCTGAGCCCGAGGCCAAGGCCGCAAGCATTGTCGGCTTCTGGGCTGAACTGCAAATACGGCCCCAGGTGTGCCAATTGTTCTGGGGTCATGCCTTGGCCGTAGTCGATCACATGCAGAATAAAACTGTCGTCTCGCTGGGGGCAAAAGACTTTGACCGGAGTGCCGTCAGCTGAAAATTTGAAGGCGTTGTCAATCAGCTCTTCACACACC
This sequence comes from Cyanobacteria bacterium T3Sed10_344R1, assembly GCA_003566335.1. Lineage (GTDB taxonomy): Bacteria > Cyanobacteriota > Cyanobacteriia > Phormidesmidales > Phormidesmidaceae > PXDR01. Next base: position 642 of record PXDR01000227.1, on the reverse strand, counting down.
TTGCGCAGCTTGGCTTCTGACATGGGCACTTGGCTGGCCTCAACCATCAGCTCTAAATCGTGATCTCGGCGGTAGTCGGTGGCGATGGCTTGGGCGATGGCCTCAATGATCGGAGCGGCGTTGTCGGTGACTTGCTGGCGCAGGGCGGTGGCAGTGGCCCGTTGGATAGGCAGGTGCTCTAGCTTGACGAAGAGCATCAAGTTTTGAGTCAGGCGAGCCAGCTGTCGCGCATTTTGGTGCAGGGCTTTGGCCATGGCCGCCACTTCTTCGGGGGGGAGCTGGGGGGCGGTGGTGGCTAAGGTCTCGGAAACCTGCAGCATTTCTTTCATCGGCAGGCTCAGTTCCCGAGGTAGGGCGGTATTGATGCTGTTGCGCAGAGCGTCTAGCTGCTGCTGGGTGACCCGGTCTTGGGCTTGGTGGGCACCCAGCCGGGCATGAATCATGTCCAGCAGGTCGTCATGGGTAAAGGGTTTAGTGAGATAGTCGTCTGCCCCGAGGGTCATGCCGTTACGGACATCGACTTTTTCGCCTTTGGCGGAGAGAAACACGAAGGGGAGGGTGGCGTGTTGAGGCGTTTGGCGCACTTGTTCAATCACGCCATAGCCGTCGAGGACGGGCATCATGATGTCGCAGATGACCAGG
>PXDR01000119.1 GCA_003566335.1 Cyanobacteria bacterium T3Sed10_344R1 | reverse complement strand
TAAGCGCATCCGCTGAGTCTGGGGCGACTGGGTCGATAGGGGAGCAGGGGTGCGAAGTCGGGATTGCATGGGTCGCCTCGTCAGCAGGATCGGTGGGAAATTCCCCAGGGGATCCAGGAACTGGTCTGGATGGAGTCTGAGTTAATTCTCTGGATCAATTCTAGGAACTATTCCCCGGAATCCGCCTCAGATGAGGGAGAACTTAAGGGTTGGCGATGGGGAAATAGGGTGTTGAGTAAGCTGGCTACCTGGGCCTGACCGTAAACTTTGCTCGGTCTGGCAATGGCAGTATCGGCAGGGCCAGCGCCATTTGTGGCGGGGTCGCTGGCGGCGGCGGTGCTGTTCGTCCCCTCGGATTCATCTTTAATCGGGGCATTGGCGTCTTCTTGGCCATTTTCCGGCCCATTTTCTGGCCTGCTTCCAGACCCGTTCGCTGGCTCATTCACTGACTCAGAGGGCGTAGAATCAGAGGGCGTAACCCCAGATTGAGCCGGGTGGGGAACTTGGGCGGCGGCAGGTTCCGTTGGCCCCCAACCCTTTTGCGCGGCGAAATTCTGCCCCGGCCCGTCTGGACTGACGCCGTTGGGCGTCTCTGGCGTGGGGGCTAGGGCCAAGCTGTTGGCTGGAATTGCGCGATTCGGTGCGATCGCAGGATCTACCACCGTGGCCAGACTGCCAATGCAGACCCGTTGACCGACGTAGCCCTGACCGACCACCACGGCCCCGGTACCAATAATGGCCCCAGCCGCCAGGGTCAGCGACCCTTGGCGGGCTTGAATCACGGCCCCAGCCCCAATCACCACCCCGGCTTCAACCCGCAGGCAGGTGCCGGGTTCTGCCAGCAAGACGACTCCGGCTGCAATTACAGCAGTGGCGTCTACCTGCACATCACCGCAGTGGCAGTAGTGGGTCAGGCTGACCAATTCCAAAGCAGTTACAGAGGGCAAGGCTGAGGTCAAGACAAGCTAAGGGCGCTGAATCGTGGCTTCTAGGACGCGGCGCTTGGCGCGAGGATCGACGCCGATCAGCCGCACATATTCGCCCCGGTGGGCCGCAAGCTGCGACTCCAGGGCCGACAGGACTTCAGAGCTACGGCTACCCTGTAGGGCCGGGCCGGTTTGCCAAGCCCCGCTGCGATAGCGACGGCTATCGGCAAACTCGGTGCTAATCCGATACCCCTGGTTGACCAGCTGGTTCACTTGCTGCACTAGGTCAGGGCTGAGCGGCCCGCTGCTGCTGCCGTTGCGGTGACCATTTTGGCTGGAGCTATGGCCGTTCTGGCTAGCCCGAGGCGCTGCGCCGTTCTGGCTGGCCTTGACCGGGGCTTGACCGGGCTTTTGTACGGTTATGGCGGAGACCCGGCGCTTGGCTTTGGGATCAATGCCGTAAATCCGCACATACTCCCCGGCATTTGCAGCCATACATTGATTGATTGTGCTCACCACCTGGGCGAGTTGAGTCGATTCAATCGGCGGACAGGGCTGCCAGACACCGCTGCGGTAGCGACGACTGTCGGCATGTTCTGCCCCAATTCGATAGCCCTGGGAGAGGTGCGATCGCACCTGATCCACCGCCTCTGGGCTGAGGCCACCGCTGGGCACAGATCCTGGATAGGAAGACCCGCCGCCGCTAGGAGCGCCCATAGGCGTCACCTCAACCGGCTGACCATCTCCCCGCTGAATCGTGGTGGTGCCGACCCGATGCTTGTGGGAATCAATGCCAAACATCCGCACATACTCCCCAGCATGTTCGGCCAGACAAGCCTCCAGGGCGCTGAGCACCTGACCTTCCTGGGTGGATTGAATCGGTGCACAGGTCTTCCAGACGCCGCTACGGTAGCGACGGCCCCCGGCATGTTCAGTGCCAATCCGCATGCCTTGATTCAAGAAGCTGCGCACCTGCTGCACCACGGCGGGATCTAACCGGCCAGACCCCGAACTAGACCGCTGACCATAACTGGCTGAACCACTGCTGCTCGGACGCACCGGCACACTGGCACCCGCCGCCACTTCCACTGGCTTACCGTCACCCCGCTGAATCGTGGTGGTCGCCACCCGATGTTTCTGGGGGGTAATGCCAAACAGCCGCACGTATTCCCCAGCATGTTCTGCTAGGCAAGCCTCTAGGGCCGAAAACACATCGGCTTCCCGAGTGGACTGGATAGGGCTACAGGTTTGCCACACACCACTGCGATACCGGCGAACATCAGCATGTTCGGTACCGATGCGTAGTCCTTGGGCCAGCAGCGTTCTTACCTGCTGCACGATGTCCGGGCTGAGTCGTTGGCTTTGCATGGTCTTGAATCCGTTACCTTCTCTGGTGGGTTCAGTAGTGGAATAGTTCGAGGTGGAAGAATCCGAGGCAGACTGCGTGATTGAGCATTGGGGCACGTGGGCCGCAGAACTGGCCCGACCCATCACGTCTTGAGCGATCGCAAGCTGGGCTGGCTGCACATCTGGCAGTTGCTCAGCCTGAACTTGACTGGTGATGACCATGCCGGAGGGCACATATTTCCCGGCAGGTACCGCCACATCTTGAATCAGGGCATGCATCATCACCACGCATCCCTCGCCGATGCGGGCGTTGAAGATGGTAGACCGAAACCCGATAAAGCAGTCTGCCCCGATGTAGGCTGGGCCTTGCACTACAACTTTGTGGGTCAAAACAGTGCGATCGCCCACCCAGACCCCGTAGGGCTGAGCGTCATCTCCCAGCACCCGACCGGCGGACAGGCTGTGAATCACCACCCCGGCCTGCACCACCCCCTGATGGCCGACGTGAATTGCACCATCAGTTTCGGCTCGTAAAATACTGCCGGGGTATACCTGCACGGCATTCCCGAACTGCACCGGGCCTTCCACTTGGGAAAAGCTGCCGTCAGAACCATGTCCCCCAAGCCCGACCGATTGAGGAAAGACCCGCCCCGAGGGCACCTGGCCGGGGGCAGAAGCCGTCGCTGGGCTGCGGACTGCCATTCAAACGTACTCCTTAGCCATAAATCGTTACCCCTACCCTGCCCGTTGGCGAGGGGCAAGTGCGCTCAGGGAATGAACTCCAAGCTGAGCTGTCCCCCTTAGAGGAACGCACTTGAAGTCAGCCTGAAAGCAGCAGGGATCTTAAATGAGGAAATGAAAAAAATCAGAGCCCGGGTTGATGAGTCAGGAACTGAGTAACCCCAATCCCTGAACTCAAATCAACCGCCGTCTTGGCTCTTGTTGTAGAGGGAGCCTAAATCAGTGCTGACAGTGTCGATAATCGCCACCACTGCTGCATCCACCGGACGCTGGAAGTATCCCTCATGCTGTCGAGCACCGCTGCCACGACTGACGAGCACCCATTCCCCAATAC
>PXDR01000408.1 GCA_003566335.1 Cyanobacteria bacterium T3Sed10_344R1 | reverse complement strand
CCACGGAGATAGCCGGAATCCGGCCAATAAATTCAGGGATCAAGCCAAATTTGACCAGATCATCGGGTTCCAGGGATTGCAACAGCAAATCCGCCGCCCGCTGTTCCCGCTTCTGGGGATTATCCCCCGGCTGCACAAAGCCCATGGACTTCTTGCCGGTGCGCTGCTCCACAATTTTGTCGAGCCCAACAAAAGCTCCCCCGCAAATAAACAGGATATTGCTGGTGTCGATTTGAATGCAGTCTTGGTAAGGATGCTTGCGACCGCCTTGGGGAGGCACATTGGCCACGGTGCCTTCTAGCATTTTGAGCAAAGCTTGCTGTACCCCCTCCCCCGAGACATCCCGAGTGATGGAGGGGTTTTCGCTCTTGCGGGCAATCTTGTCGATTTCGTCAATGTAGATGATGCCCCGCTGGGCCTCTTCCACATCGAGATCGGCCACTTGCAGCAGCCGCAGCAGAATGTTTTCCACGTCCTCGCCGACGTACCCCGCTTCGGTCAAGGTGGTGGCGTCGGCAACGGCGAAGGGCACTTCTAAAATCCGGGCCAGGGTTTGAGCCAGCAGAGTCTTACCGCAGCCCGTTGGCCCAATCAGCAGAATGTTGGACTTTTGCAGTTCAATCGTTTCCTCGCTGTTGTCCCCAGCGGTGGACTGCAAATAGCTCAGGCGCTTGTAGTGGTTATAGACCGCTACAGACAAGACTTTTTTAGCTTCTGACTGACCAATGACATGATCATCCAGGTGGTTCTTAATTTCCCGTGGTTTGGGAATTTGGCTGAGGGTAATCGGTGCCGCTGGCGGTCGCCGCCGCTCTGGGGTGGGCTCTCGCCGGGGCGAGGGCTGGGTGATGGGAGTGCTGGAGTCAAACAACTCCTCATCTAGAATTTCGTTACACAGATCTACACACTCGTCGCAGATGTAGACCCCAGGCCCCGCAATTAGCTTGCGCACCTGTTCTTGGGACTTGCCACAAAACGAACATTTCAGATGGGAGTCGTACTTAGACATGTCTGCCCCTTACTTCGCCGCCGCCGTTAGGTTAGCACCTGCTGCCAACTCTCGTCGGTCAATCACCTGATCAATCAAGCCGTAATCTTTGGCTTCTGCCGCTGACATGAAGAAGTCGCGCTCAGTGTCGGCCTCAATTTTGCTGATTTCTTGGCCGGTGTGGTCGGCTAACAGTTCGTTAAGCCGCCGCTTGTGATAGAGAATTTCTCGGGCCTGAATTTCAATGTCTACCGCCTGACCTTGGGCACCGCCAAGGGGTTGGTGAACCATGATTCGCGAGCTAGGCAAGGACAGTCGCTTGCCTTTGGCCCCACCAGACAGCAAAAAGGCTCCCATGCTGGCAGCTAGGCCGTAGCAAATGGTGACGATGTCGGGCCGCACCTGCTGCATGGTGTCGTAGATGGCCATGCCAGCGGTCACAGAGCCCCCGGGGGAGTTGATGTAGATTTGGATGTCTTTCTCAGGGTCTTCTGCATCTAGGAACAAAAGCTGGGCCACGATGGCATCAGCAATGGTGTCATCGACTGGGGTTCCCAGGAAAATGATCCGTTCCCGCAACAGTCGCGAATAAATGTCGAAGGCGCGTTCTCCTCGCCCAGATTGCTCCACAACCATCGGTACGACCCCGCTGGGGGCCAAGGGACTGAGGCTGGTGAGATTGGGGATGGAGACTTGGGAGGACAGCATAAAAAACTTGTCGGCGATTAAGTCGGGGATGGGCTGGGGGGGACAACTGGGGTCAGCCGCAGCATCTGTCCAGTTTTGCTGGCTTTGCCACTTGTCACAAGCGCTGACGCCACGGGGCAAGGCAACGGGTCTGGAGACAGAGGTCTGGAGACAGATGGGCATAGCTTACCCGTGACCTCACCCTATTATGCCTCATCTGCTCAAGGGGCTCAGGGCTCTCAACATAAAAAACGCTTCGGTGGCGGTAGTGCACCGAAGCGTAGCCAGGGTGACGGGGTCACCCTTAGGGCAAGCAGCAGGAAAAGCCGAGGGCTATTTCTACGCTTTTTCAGCAGCCTCAGAGTCAGGCTCAGTCTCGGTTTCAGCGGCATCACTAGCAGCCACATCTACCGTGCTGGTGGCGGCATCCACTTCAGGCTCGGGCTCTGGTTCTGGAGCCAGACTCCCTTCTGGGACGAGTTCAACTGTAGCCTGTTCTTTCAGCCAGGCGAGGATTTTCTCTTGCAGCAGCTCTTCCTGGCTGACTTCCCGCAGTCGGGTTTGGTCGATGCTGCTGGGATCTTCGACCCCTGACATGATTTCGGCCATCCGCTCTGCGATCGCATCTTCTTCGACCGTGATCGATTCTTGCTTGGCGACTTCCCCCAGAGCCAGGGTGCGCTTCAGGCGGGCAATGGCTTCAGGCCGAGAGCGCTGACGCATACCGTCTACCAATTCCTTGGTCAGCAGCTTGTTGATGTCAATCCCTTGGCCGCTCAACTGCATCGCAGTCTGCATCACCAAGAAATCCACCTCTTTCTGCACCAGGGTCTGAGGAATCTCTGCGGTCAGATTTGCCACCAAAGCTTCAATCAGAGCCTCATGGGTATTTTGGGTGGTCTGATCTGCTGCCTGCTCCTGGAACCGCTCTTCTAGAGAAGTCCGCAGTTCTGCTAGGGTTTCAAACTCACTGACTTCCTGAGCAAAGTCGTCATCCAATTCTGGCAGCTCTTTTTCCTTCAGCTCTTTCAGGGTGATGGTAAAGACCGCAGGCTGACCGGCGAGATCTTCTTGGCCATACTCCTCGGGGAACGTGACCGACACATCCTTGGTTTCATCCAGGGTCATGCCGATAATGCCTTCTACGAAGCCGGGGATAAACCGCCCTTCGCTGATTTCCACCTGAAAGTCTTCGGCGCTGCCCCCGGGGAACGCTTCCGGCTCCTCCCCTTCAATCACTTTCTTGCCGACAAAATCGACCACGGCCACATCACCCATTTGAGCCGGGCGATCTTCAATCGGCACCAGAGTAGCCAGATTGACCCGATATTCTTCTAGGGTTTCATCGACCTTGGCCGGGTCGGGCTTAATTTCTTCGGCCTTGACCGACAGCGACTTGTAGTCTGACAGACTGACGCGGGGCGGTACGTCCACAGAAGCCGAGAAGATCAGCACATTACCGGGCTCGAACCGGGCCAGCAAATCTTCAATCGAAGAGGTGAGCTGGTAATTGCCAATCGCCTCGATTTCTTCTTGCTTAATCGCCTGCTCGACCGCAGTTTGCACCACTTCTTCGAGGACAGCGGCTTTCATCTGCTGTGCCCCCAGTCGCTGGATCAACACCTGCCGGGGAACTTTACCCTTGCGGAACCCAGGAATGTTGGCCGTCCGCAT
>PXDR01000361.1 GCA_003566335.1 Cyanobacteria bacterium T3Sed10_344R1 | reverse complement strand
TTCCAAGCCCTGCTCAACACCAATAGCTCACAGAATTCCTCAGCCTAACTTAACAGCCTACATATTTTGAGTATCCTGCTCTGAATAAGCGCTGAGAACCATGTCTTCCCAACCCTCCTACAACTCCCAAGCAGTCCTCGACCTGATCACCCGACCCCACCCCAGTAGAGGCCAACCGATGACCACCCCTCAAACCGTTCGCTTACTCCACAATGGCCCCAACCAGGTACTCAACATTCCCCAAGAATTTGAGCTGCCCAGCGAGGAAGTCATGATCCGTAAGGACGGCAATAAACTTATCATCGAACCAGTACAGTCGCTCTCCTTACTAGCGTTGCTGTCTACGCTCTCTCCCATTGAGGATGAGTTCCCCAATATTGATGCTGAACTTCTTCCTCTAGACGACGTTGATATTTAGCAATGACCTACAGCTATTTACTAGATACCAACATCATTTCTAATCTGGTTCGGCAACCGACTGGGCCAGTGTTTCAGCAACTTGCCAAAACTGGGGACGCTAGCGTCTGCACTAGCATTATCGTCGCCTGCGAGCTATATTTTGGGGCGCAAAAGAGCGGATCTATGCGGCTTCGACAGCAGCTCACGCTGATTTTGCAACGGCTGCCCATACTGCCGATAGAACCGCCGGTTGAAACTTACTACGCTCAAATTCGCACTCACCTAGAACAAGCCGGAACACCGATTGGCCCCAACGATCTCCTAATAGCGGCCCATGCCCTAGCACTCGGGCTAACGGTTGTGACTGCCAATCAGCGCGAATTCTTGCGGGTGCCCAGCCTTTCCGTCGAAAATTGGCTATAAATTACGAGCTATTGCAGATTGGGGAACGATGACCGTCTTGATAGATTCACCAAGGGCATTGAACACTTCAAGGATGCAGCCGTCTTCGCCGCCCTGGGGATAGGGAATCGTGTCAATCAAGGTCGCAATATCTCCCCGCTTGAGACGATGTTCGGGAAAGTCTTGCTTTAGCGAGATTTGGCTGTACAGTCCAACCATGACAGGGTTATCTCTTAAAAGCTCCATAGTTTAGGCAGTAGAGCGAAGCTGGCCGCTCATCGGTAGGCGTAGGGTGGGCAGGCAATGCCCACCACAGATCTAAACGCGCCTACTGGGCATCAAACAACACCTGATGCCACTCCTTCTTCGCCACACCCTCCAACTCAAACATGATGTGCTTCGGGATAGTGAAATCCTCCAGGGCATACTTCGACATATCCTTGCCAAAGCCCGACTGCTTAAAGCCGCCGTGGGGCATCTCCGAGGCAATCGGCAGATGGTCATTCACCCACACCGTGCCAAACTCCAACGCCGCCGTCGTGCGCCAGGCCGTCGCCATATCCTTCGTCCAGACCGAAGCCGCTAGGCCATACTTCACCCCATTGCCCATCGCCAAAGCCTCCGCCTCCGTGTCAAACGGCGTCACCACCGGCACCGGGCCAAACACCTCCTCCTGCATAATCTCGCTGTCTGGAGCCGCCCCGGCAAAAATCGTCGGCTTAAAGAAATACCCCGGCCCGTCAACCGTGCCCCCATCCAGCGCCACGGAAATCCCGGCATCCTTAGCCCGCTGCACAAACCCCTGCACCCGCTGAAGATGGTCAGCAGAGACCAACGGCCCCATGTCGGTATCGTCCGAGAAGGGATCGCCAACCCGGATTTGTTTAGACAGGGCCACATAGCGGTCGAGGAATTCCTCGTACCGCTGCCGCGCTACCAGCATTCGGGTCGCAGCGGTGCAGTCCTGGCCGCTGTTCATGTAAGCACCCAACACCGCCCCGTGGGCCGCTGCCTCAACATCTGCATCGGCAAACACAATGAACGGCGCTTTGCCCCCCAGCTCTAGGTGAACTCGGGTCAGCTTTTGGGCCGCTAGTTCCATCACCCGCCGACCCGTGGCGGTGGAGCCAGTGAAGCAAACCATGCGGACATTGGGATTGGTGATCAGCGGTTCGCCGACCTTGGGGCCGCCCCCCGTGACCCCGTTGATCACCCCAGCCGGGAAGCCGATTTCTAGGGCGGTTTGGGCCAGCACTAGGGTCGTGAGGGGGGTTTGGGGTGCGGGTTTAATCACGGCGGTATTGCCTGCGGCCAGGGCGGGGCCGAGCTTCCAAATCGCCATCATGAAGGGATAGTTCCAGGGGGTGATGGCGGCCACCACGCCAATCGGCTCTCGGCGAATCACGGAGCTGTAGCCGGTGACATACTCGGCGCTGGCGCACCCCTCCAGGCTGCGGGCCTGACCGGCAAAGTAGCGCAGGTTGTCGAGGGCAAAGGGAATGTCGCTGTTGGCCGAGAGCTTCAGGGGCTTGCCGGTGTTGCGGCTTTCTAGCTCTACCAGCAGGTCGGTTTTGGCCTCTAGGGCATCGGCCAGTTTGTAGAGCCAGTCGGCCCGTTCCCCCGGAGACAGTTTGGCCCAGGCTGGGAAGGCGGCGGATGCGGCTGCGATCGCACCCTCAACATCGGCATAGTCCGCCTGGGGCACTTCGGCAAAGGGTTCCCCGGTGGCCGGGTTAATCACGCTGGCCCAATTGCTGCTGGCGGCGGCGGTCTGGTCACCGCCAATGATCATCTTGTATTGATCCATAGTTCTTAGGGGGAGGGGGTTAGCGGAGAGTTTCAGACACCCTGGGCAGAGGCAAAGATTTTAGCGCCCAGGATTTTCCTTTCATCCTTCTGCCTTCATCCTTGTGCCTTCCTGCACTAGATTCTCTTTTAACCCAAATTGTCCGGGCTAAGGGTGGGCCAGATGACTAAATTAAAGACAGTGGGCGGGGTTTGCCGCCTCAGCAGGTGGTTTGGGGAAATCTTGAAGGCAGTGGGCCACGTATTAGACCCGATAGCTGAATTCAAGATTACCGGCAAGCCCCCTTTTCCCTTACCCCATGCCGACAATTCTGCCGCCCAAAACCACTGATCTAAAACCCCCCGTTGCTCCCGCAGACCAAGGCTGGAGCCTGGGCTCCCGTCGGGCCACGGTGATCGCCGTGGGGCTGGTGCTGGGTTGGGTTGCGATCGCAACCGCCTGGTTCCTCGGAGAACCGCGACTCACCGGTCTGTTTGATGGGCTGCATCAGCTTCAGCAGGCGGCTGGGGTCACGGCTCCCCCCCGCTTAACCGGCCCCAGCCTGGTGATCCCGGCAGTAGCGCTAATGCTGCTAATGGGGCTAATCACCCGGATTGCCCCCCAACCTCGGGGCTGGGCGCGGGGGCTAATTGTCGGAATGCTGCTGGCCCTGATGGGCCACTACCTGCGCTGGCGGCTGTTGACCACCCTCAACCTGAGTGATCCCCTCAACGGCTTGTTTAGCTTGGGGCTATTGGGGATGGAGCTGAT
>PXDR01000074.1 GCA_003566335.1 Cyanobacteria bacterium T3Sed10_344R1 | reverse complement strand
GTAATCGGGTGCGCCAAGAAATCAATCTGCAAAAGGGCATCAGCAAAGAAATTGCCAAAGACATTACTCAGCTCATCCGCGACAACCTGAAAAAAGTGCAGGCGTCAATTCAGGGCGACTCGGTGCGGGTCTCAGCCAAGGTAAAGGACGATTTGCAAGCCGCAATTCAGGTCATTAAAGCGGCAGATTGGCCCGTAGCGCTCCAGTTCACTAACTATCGTTAGTGGCCGTTAGTGGCGGCGTTAGAGCCGTGTTGCTGGCCTAGTTTCCCGGGACTTCTTGTGGAGGTCTTTAAGACGCTTTGGATGGGTTATGGCTTCGACAAGCTCAGCCTGAGCGGATTGGCTAAGGCGGAAAAGCCATACTGAGAATTGCGATAGCTCAGCCAGCGGCAGTGTATGCGATTTTACTTGGCCAGTAGGATCGTCGGGACGCTTACGCGGAGCTTAAATCTTTAGTAGGGCGATCCTCACCCCCCCAAGACTCCAGGGAATCGGTAGAATCGTCTAAAGCAGTGTGATCAAGTGGGCTTCATGATTCCAACCGTTATTGAGCAATCGGGCCGTGGTGAGCGCGCCTTTGACATCTACTCTCGACTATTGCGGGAGCGGATTATTTTCCTAGGCCAAGAGGTCACCTCCGACTCCGCCAACCTGATTGTGGCTCAGATGCTCTTTCTCGAAGCCGAAGATCCGGAGAAGGACATCTTTCTGTATATCAACTCCCCCGGTGGGTCGGTCTATGCCGGGCTCGGTATTTACGACACCATGAACCATATCCGGCCCCAGGTGTCTACGATCTGCGTGGGGCTGGCCGCCTCTATGGGCGCGTTTTTGCTCTGTGCGGGGGCTAAAGGCAAGCGCATGAGCCTACCCAATGCCCGGATCATGATTCACCAGCCGTTGGGCGGAGCTCAAGGGCAGGCTACCGATATTGAAATCCAGGCCAAGGAAATCCTGCATCTGAAGCAACTGCTGAACCAGTCGATTGCTGATGGTACCGGGCAGCCCCTAGAGCGCATTGAAGTTGACACCGAACGGGACTTCTTCATGTCTCCCGCTGAAGCGGTTGAGTATGGCCTGATTGACCAGGTGATCGACCGGCATTCCGTGGGCAGCCGTCCTGCACCCGTCGGCTAGGCCACCACATTAGGCCGCCACGGCAAAAACTGGCAGCAAGTAATTATCCCTCCCGATCTGGAATCGGGGGGGATTGTGCTGAATGGGGGAACAGACCTTCTCAACGGTCTGGCGCGTAAGCTCTCTCACGGACTCCCCACCATGTCTATTACCCTGACTGCTGCCGAACTCGACCAGACTCAGGCCGCTATCGACGCCCACATCGAACAGATTAGCCACCATCCCGACCAGCGCGCTGGAGCCTATCCCTACACTCTGTTCCATCCGGTGGGGACTGAAATCCAGGGGACGGTGCTGATGTTCCACGGGTTTAGCGCCCGGCCCCATCAGATGTGGCGGTTAGCCGACTATCTGCACCGCAACGGCTTCAATGTTTATCAGGCGAATTTAGCGGGCCATGACCGGATGCGACCCGAGCGCCACTGGCCCCAGGTGGTGCTAAAGCCCGAGTATGCCGAGCCGCTGAAGCAAAAGGTGAAGCAAGATCCGGTGCTGATGAAGTTTGTGGCTAATTACAAGGCCAACCCGACCAAGCGCCCTGGCTTTGTGCAGCAGTTGGCCTTGCTGGGACGGCTGACGGCAATTGAACCCCAAATGCCCCAAATTCTCCAGGCGATTGAGCAGCCCAACCATCCGGATTTTGACCGTTATTTCAAGACGACCCATGCCGAATACCTCGATGCGGCCCAAGCGCGGCTGACGGAACTGGCGGCTGTGCCGGGGCCGATTTATACCGTGGGGCTGTCGGTGGGGGGCGCAGTTGCCCTGGGGCTGGCCGCAGCGAATCCTGAGCGGGTCAAGAAAGTGGTGGCCTATGCGCCACTGCTAAGGGTGCATGGGGAGGAGCGGCGGCGATATGTGGAGTTGGCTGGCCCGTTAGAGATTGCGGAACTGGGCTGGGATGAGGCGCTACGGTTTCCGGTGGGCTGTCTGACGGCGGCGGATCGGTTTGGCCGGACGGTGGCAGCTCAGCCTGAAGCCTTTAAGACGCTGCCCACCCTGCTAGTGCTGACGGAAAATGAGGATGCGGCGGATATTGAAACCAACCAGCAGTTTTTTGAGCAGATCGGGGGTGAGGCTCAGGGGCATCGGCTGTTTTTGCATCCGGCGGCAGATCTAGTGCCCCACCCAATGGTTGATCCAGAGGAAGTGAGCCAGGGCATGAGCAACCTGTTCTGGCGCAGCTTGTACCAAGAGACCCTGCGGTTTTTGAAGACAGGGGAGGTGCGTTCAGACAACTTCAACCGTCTGGAGGTGACGGCGGATCTGCCTGCGCCTGCGCCCTTGTCTGAGTAATGGGCTAAGCAGCCGTCTCAGCCACAGCCTAATTTTCCGGTAGATCCAGCCTCAAGGCCGGGATTCGGAGAAGGGTTCCGCTATACTGACCCCAACCTATTGCCTGACGCTTGGCGCTCGGGCCAGGATTGTCGTTGCTTTCTCCGGATGGAGTGCTGTTTCTGTGGCTCGATTAGTGGCTGAATTTACCCCGCTGCGCTGGCTGTCGCGGCTGCCGATCTTCCCGGTGTCTGGGGAGGAGTGGGCGGTAGAAGCCCGGCTGCTGCGCTGGTTAACGTTGGTGTGGCTGGTGGTGGGGCTGGCCGTGTTGTTTTCGGCCTCCTATCCGGCTGCGATCGCAGAAGCTGGCAATGGATTCCACTACTTCAAGGTGCAACTCCTCTGGGTCAGCCTCGGGATAGTTTGCTTTAACTGGGTGGTCAGCACCCCCCTACGCAAGCTGACGGGAACCGCCGGTATCGGAGTTTTGGTCTGTCTGGGGCTGATTGCCATGACCCTAGTGCCGGGCCTGGGCGTCACCATCAACGGGGCCACGCGCTGGCTGGCCGTTGGGCCTTTTTTGCTACAGCCTTCGGAGCTGATTAAGCCGTTTTTGATTTTGCAGGGGGCCAACCTCTTCGGCAACTGGCCGCGCTTGCCCTGGAGTACCCGCTTGGGCTGGCTGAGTATTTTTGCGATCGCACTTGGATCAATCTTGCTTCAGCCCAACCTGAGCACCACGGCAGTCTGTGGCTTGACCCTGTGGCTGATGGCCTTAGCCGGGGCCATTCCCTATATGCAGCTAGGCTTAACAGCCCTGGGCGGGCTGGGGTTTGCCGCCCTCAGCATTAGCCTCAAGGACTATCAGCGGCGGCGGGTGATTTCATTTCTCGACCCTTGGGCCAGTCCCACGGGGGATGGCTACCAGTTGATTCAAAGCCTGCT
>PXDR01000477.1 GCA_003566335.1 Cyanobacteria bacterium T3Sed10_344R1 | reverse complement strand
TTGGTAGACCTGGTTGAGGGCTTCTTCTGACCAGTTAAATTCATTGTCTGGATCAACGTCCAGGGTCAGGGTTTGCTCACTGGGCACCAGCTCATTGTCTTTAACCTCAGCAGCAAAAATATGCACGTGGCGGGTGGTGGACTTTAGCAGCATGGGTCAAGGAATTAAGAAGTTCGATTGCAGAAGAAGCGAACAAGTTCGGCTGGCAAAAGGCAGCTTAACTCAGCTTATTAGTCAGTTTAGGCTATTGTTTGCCTCCCTTCAGGCTCCCTGCCGATTGAGGGGCGAGATTGTTCGGTCAATCGTCACTCAGCGCAATCGTCAGCGCAATCGTCAGCGCACTCATTAACTCAATCCTCAATCGGCACTATGGCTGGCCTCCACCTGACATTTCTCCGCCACGGTCACTCCCTGGGCAACGCTGCCCAACGAATGGAAGGACGGGCCTGCGCCGGACTATCCGACCTGGGGCGGCAGCAGGCCACGGCCCTGGGTCAGCATTGGCCTGATCTGGGCTTACCCAGTCATTGCTATTGCAGTCCTCAGCCTCGGGCGGCTCAAACCCTAGCCGCTATGCTCACCGCCCAGTTTGGCCCCCTCACCCTGCCGGTTGCACCGCCCGTCAACTGCACAAACCCTGTCCCGGTCGTTTGGCGACCAGACTTGCAGGAATACGACAACGGCATTTTTCAAAACCTGACCTGGGCAGAGGCCAGCCAGCAGTATCCCGACCTTTGCCAGCAGTTGATGACGACGGCAGATTGGCTGCCGATTCCCCAGGCAGAATCGCTGGCGGCAGGTCGCCAGCGCGCCCAAGGCTTTATTGATCCCCTCCTGCACAGCCACCGCAACGGGGATCGGGTCTGGGTGGTCACCCATAGCTGGATTTTGCAGCAGTTAGTGGCGGTGCTGTTAGGGTGCGATCGCACCTGGGAATTCCCCATTGCTCACACCGGACTGTTTGAATTTGCTTTAGATTGCGATCGCTGGAACCGACAAGACGACAGCCGGTTAAACAGCAGTCTGTGGCAAATCCGTCGGTTTAATCAACGCCCTCATTTAGCGAGTAGCGGTTCAACCCCAGATCACCCCGCAACACCGTTAGCGTAGTAAACTCTGCTGTTAGGATAGGGCCACTAAACCCCGCCAGGTGACCCTTGACAATCACCCTCAGTTGGCTCATGTCATTCCCTCCTGCGAACTTACGGGGCTGAGTTCACGAGCCAGATAGCTGCTGGGGCTCCATCCCCTTGGCCCTCCGTTCTAGGCGCACTGCCGTTGCCTTCAGTCAGATGACTCCATCCATTGACGACATTGCGACCCAGGCCCGCCAGGGCAGCGTCGCCGCCATCATCCAAATCCTCAACGACAAGCTCGCCAATGACGGCATTCGTACCCGCGCCGTCTTCGATCAAGGCGTGCTGCAACTGCTGTGCGAAGCCGCAACGGTCGAACAGCTTGAACAGCCCGTGGTGGTTGAGCGGGTGCGGCAAATCCTGGAGCACATCAGCCCCCATAACGTCAGCAAAGTCAACGTCAACAGCCGGATTGTCCGAGAACAACAGTTGCTGTGGCTCGACGAAATCAAGCAAGACCCCGAGGGTCAACTGCTATGGTCAGAGCTGCTGCTGCTGAAGCGGCCCAAATTTTTCAAGCGGTTAATGACCGGTCGTCGCCCTCGCCCCCGGCGTAGTACCGTGCCCGGAGCGCCTTCTGTGCGCCGCAGTCGTCAGCAGCGCTCCTCCGTCGTTCTACGCGGCTTGGTTGGGGGGCTGAGTCTGCTTGTATTCCTCGCCTTGGTAGGTTGGGGCGCGCGCGACTGGTTAAGCCAGCGGGGGGCTAACGACACCGCCACCGAACCCTCCCCAGAGACAGAACAGCCGACTGAGCCCACGACCCAGGTTGACCCCTTTGTGCAGGCCGTGCGCATCGCGGAACAAGCCGCTCGGGACGGCCAAGACGCTACCTCCGCTACAGAGTGGCTAGATTTAGCCAACCGCTGGCAGCGGGCGTCCGACCTGATGGCGCAAGTTTCAGAAGACGACGACCGCTACCCCACAGCCCAAGCCCGAGTTGAGTCTTACCAAACCAACAGTGAATTGGCCCTGGCCCAGTTCAGCCGCATTCGAGAGCAGACCCCAGCCAACGCCGATGACCCAGACGCCCCGGATGAGGATGCCCCAGAGTCATAGGGGCGGCGTTCCTCAAATGGGCGTTCTCGGTCGGAGAGCCTAAGCGCTAGTCGTCATGGCTTACGGATGATCTCCGGGATGCTCTTCCCCAGAGTGATCCAATGGTTCACTCAGCAGATTTTTTTTCGACTGCTTCAGCTCTTTCCACAGGGCTTTGATTTGCTCGTAGGCGTCGCCAGGCGGCAGCCTGCCCCCGGTTTCGAGGCCACAAATCAAGCTGACGCGGTGGGCAAACTCCTGAAGATTCGAGTTGAACGTCAAACTTCCTGGAGAAAATTCCCCATAATATTTACTGCGAGGCGATAAAAAGGCGTCCTTCGCCGAATGGTTTGGAGACCGGTTCGAGGCCGAGTCATTGGAGGATGGATCTGACACAGGCAAAAAACCCGCAGTCGCGGGACGGCATAACAGCAGTCTGGCTATCGCTAGTATGGCTGATTTTCTGGGGGGATCTATCCTGATGACAGGACAACCCTGTGATCAAACTATTTAATCTAAATCTTAAATTTCTGGACTGAAATTTCTAGACTTTCTGGACTGACTTTTTGGACGCTCAATTTGAATTACGACCAGACTCACGGTCATCAATCCCCCGAGAGCAGCCAGTCTCCAGCGCCTCAGCCCCCTCGTGGTGTCCCCGGGGAACCCGCCGAAAAAGGAGAATTTGGAACTCTACTGACCCTTTGTCCTGTCAGATACATTGGGCTTACTGGGTTTACTAAAGAATGGACACCCCGGGTGCGAGACCAGTGGTCAGTGTTTTTGCCTGAGGGGGAGAGCTTGACCGCCAGATGCCCGATTGAACTCCCTGTTGATTGAAACCCTGTTGTCATAGGTGTGCTGAAGAACTGTGGACAATCTTTTTTCTGCCTTTCGTTGGACTCAATCACTGCGCTGGCGTTGGTGGCTCTGGGCAGTGCTGCTGTTGGGCTGCGGCCTAGGCGATCCGGCGGCGGCGGCAGAGCGGATTGTGGTGCGGGCTGGCCCCTTGAGTCAAACGATTGAACTCGCAGATTTGGAGTGGTTTGCTCGCACTGGCAATGTGCCAGATACCCTACGGCTGTATGAACCGTTCCTGACGCCCCAACTGCGCCAGGCGCTGAAAAATGGCCTGGTGCTCAATCCAGATATGAGCGATCGCATTTTGGATGACTTGCTCCTGTCTGCCA
>PXDR01000058.1 GCA_003566335.1 Cyanobacteria bacterium T3Sed10_344R1 | reverse complement strand
TGTGACCGTCATGGTGGGTGATAGCGTCATGGTCGATGATGCCACCGTGGTGATGGCAGACATCACCGCTGACAACGGCGTGATTCACGTGATCGACCAGGTGATTTTGCCCCCGACGGCCATGGCCGCCCTGGAAATGGCGATGGAAACCGCCATGATGGCCGACGAAGCTGAGATGCCGATGGAAGAGCCTGAGGCCGAGATGCCGATGGCCATGGAAGAGCCGGAGACACCAGCTGAAGACATGGTGATGGAAGAGCCGGAAGCCGAAATGGCCATGGCAGACTCCATTGTGGACATCGCCGTGGGCAGTGATGACTTTGAAATCTTGACGGCAGCCCTGATGGCGGCTGACTTGGTCGATACCCTGGCTGGTGATGGCCCGTTCACGGTGTTTGCCCCAACCGATGCTGCATTTGCGGCTCTGCCTGACGGTGCTCTCGAAGCCCTGCTGCTGCCTGAGAACATCGGCCTGCTGCAGCAGATCCTCACCTACCACGTGGTGGCCGGTAGCGTCACCTCTGACCAACTGACCGCTGGCGATGTCGCCACCCTTGAAGGCAGTGAAGTTGAAATCTTCCTGGGCGAAGGGGTGATGGTGAATGGAGCCACGGTAGTAATGGCTGACATCATTGCCAGCAACGGCGTTATCCACGTGATTGACCAAGTGATCCTGCCTCCGGCAGTGATTTCTGCCCTAGAATCTGGCGAAATCTCGCTGTAGAACGTCAGCGCATTGTCGGTTGAGCTGGGCTTGAGCTGTCCTAGGTTAAAGCAAACCAGGTTCAGGTCAGGCTCAGCTAACTAAATAACCAAAAGCCCTGTCAGGCTTGCCTGACAGGGCTTTTGCATGGAGTTGACTAGCGCGCTAGAGAGTTTCTAGCGCTGACTAATCTCCAAAGTTGAGGACTGAGATCCTTTACTGGCGCTTAAAGGCTTGCAGCCATTCGCGCAGTTGCTCGGAAGCCACATCGCGGCCACCCAAGCCGAATGCGATCGCAACCGCAACTGCGATCGCACCCGCCAACAGACCAAAGGCCAAGTTGACGATGTTGGTGGCGACGCCCATTTGCTGGAGAGCCATTGCCCCCACCAAAATCAGAATCGAGATTCGAGCAGCCTGAGCCAGGGTGCGGGCTTGGCCCGTGCCCATGGCGCTGACCAACCGGAACGCCAGTTGAGCGAAGTAAAGACCCACGGCAAACACGACGACGCCGCTGAGCACCTGAGCCGACACCGCCAACATTTCGCGAACGATATCGCTAAGGGCGGGGAATTGCAGCACTTCCGTCGCTGCAACCGCACCAAATAGGACGATCCCCACCAGCACAATCAGGCCCACGACTTCAGAAGGCCGACGCCCGGAAGCCGGGGTGGGGGGTTGAATCATCGTGGCAGGCATCCCTTCTGGAGCCGCCGGATCAACTGGGGGTTCTGGCGCAGGGGGAGACAGTTCAGGCAGACCCAGAATGCTAAGCACCCGGTCAAAGCCCATGCTGGTTAGCAAGCTGACCACTAGGTCAGAGACAAACCGAGCCACCACATAGAAAATCACCAGCACCACGGCTGCCGTCAGCACCTGGGGAATGGCCGCCAGCACGCGCTGCAGCATCACGACTGCGGGGTCAGAGATGGCGTCAATGTTCAGCTCATTTAGAGCTGCTACTGCCGCCGGGATCAAAATCAGCACGTAAACGACCGTGCCTGCCAGACTGGACAGGGTAATGCCCTGGCCGGTTTCAGAGGCTAGACCGAGGCGAGTACCGATGCGATCGGTGCCTGCCGCCAGCAGCAAATTCGTGACAATACCTCGGACAATCTTGGCCACTAGCCAGCCCAAGCCCAGAATAATCAGGGCGGTGATGATCCGGGGAATGGCCGACAGGAACTGATTAATCAACCCTTCAACCGGCTGAACCAAGCCAGGCAGGTCTAGGGCCGACAGCACTAGGGGCAAAAACAGCAGGAAAATGAACCAGTAGAGAACATTCCCTAGGGTTTCATTCACCAGAAATGGGCTTGTGCCCCCTTCTGTCGCTCCGGTTTGTTCAGCCAGGCGGCTGTCTAGGTTAAATCGGCTGAGGCCGCGTGTGACCACGAGCTTGACGATGGTTGCCACCACCCAAGCCACCACCAACAGCACCGCTGCACCACCCACGCGGGGAAGATACAGGAAGATCTGCTGTAGGAAGTTGTTCAGGGGTTCAGACACCACCGCCAGGTTGAGGGTGTTGAGCACCGCCACCAGGGTGAAGATCAAAATCACCCAGTAAACGGTGATTGAAGTCCAGTTAGCGACGGCTTTGTCAGAGCGACCGTCGGTTACCCAGGTAGCTAGACGATTATCAATGTCAGTTTTGCTTAGCAGCTTGCGGATGCCGGTGGCAGCAATGGTCGCTACGAGCCAACCGATGATCAGCAGCAGAATTGCAGAAATCAGCCGAGGTAAAAATCCCCCCAGCTGATTACTGATTTGATCAACAAAAGTTTCTAACGGCTGAGTTTGAGCCAAAAGCTGGGCTGGGTCTGGCAACCAGCCCGCCGACTCAAGGGGAACTAAGAGTCTGTTCATAGTGCGTTGGTGTAATTCAAGGTCAAGGTGCAGGGGGCATTGGGGGTTAATATTTTTACGTTTGTCAGGAATCGCCCGATTCCCCACAAACCACAGGAAGCTTACTTTGAAGACAGGGGCAGGTTAACCATACACAACTTGCAAAAAATTGAGCGTGTTTATCCTGTCTGCTGTCAAAACTGTAGATTCAAGCGAGACTAAATCATACCCATCCCACAACTTCAGGCAAATTTGCCCATAGTTGGCCTATACAACCCACTAACAAGGGTAAGGGCTCAACACGGGTTTATTTATTACCCCGCAGGGGGATATTTGCCTAGTATTTACTTACGTTCCTGCTGCACTGATGTCAACATCAACTCCGAGTTCTACGGTCAAGCCCCCCCGCCAAAGTCAAGCTTTTCAGCAAACGATTCTGATTCGGGCCAGCGCCACCTGCGTAGAGCGCTGCTTCACTGAGTTAGATCTGATGCACCGCTGGCTTAATCCAGCCCTGCGCTGCTATCCGGTGGGCCGCTGGCAGACTACTGTGGGTAGCCGCAGCCGCTTTGTGATCCAACTGCCCCTGTGGCAGCCCAGCCTCCGCAGCACCGTGGTTGAACGGCAGCCGGGGCTGGTGGTTTGGCAGTTTGACGGGTTTTTTCGGGGTTGCGATCGCTGGGAATGTATCCCCCGACCCAATGGCACGGAGTTGCTCAATCGGTTTGAGTTTCAGGTGCCCAACCCGGTGGTGCAGTGGGGGTTCAAAACCTTTGCCGCCAGCTTGACCCGTCAAGATATGCAGGCCCAGCTGCGACGG
>PXDR01000372.1 GCA_003566335.1 Cyanobacteria bacterium T3Sed10_344R1 | reverse complement strand
TGCTGCTCATAGCTTTCAGCGATTCTCTGAAAAAACAGTCTGTTTCTTTGCCTCGATCGGCTTAAAACCTTGTACATCAAGCCTTTACAGCATTCCTGGATAGACTTGTGAGAAATTCGGGTATACCTTTTGCCCACTCTGCCCAGGGCTAAATTGCCCAGATACCTGTTAATTGAGTCTCCAGCCCCGTTTGATCGCCCCCGTGGCGTGACGGGGCTGTTTTTTTGTTGTGCTTAGCTCTGTTGTGCTTAGCTAAATTGCGATTAAAGAGTGCGATCGCACTCTTAGAAGCTTTACGGTTCTACCGTTTCTGTAAAAAGTCAGCCAAGTCGTCCATTTAACCGTAGAGGATCTAAGTGTGGCTGCATATAGTTAAGAGAAGCCCACGTAGATATGCGTAGGTATTTTCTTATCAGGGATTGCGCTGCTCAATACAGGAGACTGGGTTCATGGGCTACATCATTCACTGCCCCAAAGACAATTGGCCCATAGGACAACTCAACCTTGACGGTAGTTTTGTCGGCGTCTGTCCAAAATGCAGGGGGCGATATGGGGCGCAGTATGGACAGCTTTTGCACCGAAGAACCCATCCGGTTACGCTAAAAGACCCCTTATTTGCCGGCCTCAACGCACAAGGAAAGCAGTATGACTTAAGAATGACCCATACTAGCGGCAAACGGCACACCCTGACGACTCCTGTCAGCACCAGATTAGATGACCTGCGGGTGAGCGAGGGAGATCACATCGGGCTTCTATTTCAGGCCAACGCTGACGGAAGCTGCAAAAGGCTACTTAGAGTCATCAATGAAACAACTGGCAAAACCCAAGTTGTCGGCAAAACAGATGACGATTTATCTGCTGCAGTTCTTGTCGGTCTTATCATCTTCTTTTCAGCTCCTCAGTTCTTTATCTTGTTGCTGACCACCTACTTTAGTATTGGTGCTGCCAGTGTTTTAGGTATTTTTATTTCGATCCTGTGTGGTGGATTAGCGGGCAAAAATATTATAGAGTCCGCTCAAGTCAGCCTTACGCCCCAACAAGAGAAAAATATTTATAGAAACAGCATCCTTCTCAAGCAAAAAACTAAGGTCGTTAGTCGTCTAACCGCGCTAAACCAAGAGCTAGACGCTGCTGAAAACCAGTTCCATAGCGTAAAGCGACTATATGAGCGGATGCAACGCTTCGATTCTGAACTTTATGGATCTCGGATTGAGACTTTACGGAGCGCAGCATTTCTCCTACGGGAAAATATTAGGAATATTCAATATTTAATTGAAGAGTATAGCAAAACCATAGAAATGATTGACATTGAGTATGACTCCCATCAAGTCAGCCATGAATTTCTAAATCTATCTGACTCGCTCCTCTTTCAGAGGCTTCAGGAAATCAAGCAGGCCGAAGCCAGAAATCAAGACATCATCCGCCAAATTCAAGCTAGCGACGTAGTCAGAAGATTGACGAAATCATTCTCAGACTCCAGATACTTCCCAACATAGAATTTTAAAATTGTAGGATGGGCAAAGGGCAAAGCCCGTGCCCATCATGTCAGGGTTTAGCAGCCAACGGGGATGGATTATCGCCGCCATTACCAGCCAGGGGGCACCTACTTTTTCACGGTGGCTACAGGCCACCGCCAGCCCCTGCTGATTGGCCATATTGATCGTCTGCGCCAAGCCTTCCGCCACTACATTGATCGACATCCATTCGAGATTCAGGGCATCGTGATCTTGCTAGATCACCTGCACACGATTTGGCGTTTGCCAGACTGCGATCGCAACTTTTCGACTCGTTGGATAATGATCAAGCGCAAATTCTCAGCAGAGCTTCCCGCAAAATTTGTGTACGCATCGCTTCAAGCACATAATGATTCGAGCCACTCATCAATCTCTTCTCTAGAAATCACGCGCTGGGGTTCCGCCGCATCAAAAGCATCCTCAAGTGCTTGAGTTAGCAGAGCTTGATAAGCTGGGTTTTCCCTTTCAATCTCTTCCAACAGCTTTTGCTCGTCTAATAGCTGCATATCTTTCGGCGAAATTGGTTCCATAGAACTCGATCGCAGTTCTGTTGATTCATGATCTCAACTTTGACGCCCATTGTAGCCCAGCTCAGAATCCCTCTAATCAGCCAGCCAGGTTGCTGAAGCAGTGTAGAACTGACGTTCAGCAACCTGGTTGTTGGCGCATGGCGCTAGTTCAGGGGTACCCGTTTAATTAGCACCGACATCACCTCGCCGGGTTGGCCGGTGGGCTGGGGTTTGCACCAGTCGTTGGGTTCGGCATAGCCGCGACGATGCAGGTTGCTGATGGTCAGCTTTACTGCGGCCTCGGGGCCGAACAGCACATGACGCACCTCGGGGGAGCGATCGGGTAGTAGATCCCCTATGGGGCGGCTGTCGCCGGAATGGCCGCCGCTGCCAGAACTGGTGGCGGGGGTGGAATCAGCGTTATTGACGTTAGTTGGATCAAACATGGGTCTGGTTAGCTTGCAGTTAACGACAAGTGAAAAACCAGAAACCAAAAACCCGGCTCCCCATAGCTGCCTCTGCCGTCAAAAATTAGGCATCGCAAGCAGTGCTGTCAGGGGGCCGGGTTAAACTAACGCCAGCCGCCAGATAGCGTTCGTATCTGGGGGTGATTACTGCCTGGTGGTGTGTCATCACCATCGGGCAGCGCCAAGTTGTTAGCGTCTAGCAGTGAACATCGGCTGCTGGTAATTAGCAACCTTAGCCAGAGATTGTAAGAGACCTAATTAGCTACGTCAACCCCAAAGTTGAGCCGACTGCCGTTCTCTTTAATTACGGTGGTTATTGGCATAGCTGATTCGGGCTCCGGCCCACTGCAACTTGCCGCGCAGGGTGGAGTAATAGGAATAGTCTTCTCGCAAAATAATGAACTGGGAAAAACAGTTAGCCATGCGAATGTCCACTCGCTGCCCCGGCCAAATTGCCGTCGCCATCACCCCATCCATCCACAGCTTGGTGTTCAGTTCTGGATCGGCCAAAGGCCAAACGCTGACCACGCAGCCCGGCGGCAGCACGATGGGCCGACTCGACAAACTCATCGGGCAAATTGGGGTGACCACCAGGGCATCCATGCCAGGATGCACAATCGGGCCATTGGCTGCCACGGTATAGCTGGTTGACCCCGTTGGCGTGCTGATCAGCAGCCCGTCCCCCTGGTATTGATCCACCACCTCACCATCGATTTCCATTTCTAGAATCGAGGTGATCATCCGATCCGCCGAGGCAGGCTTGACGCACATCTCGTTTAGAGCCAAGTAGCGTTCGCTGACGGGCTCTAGGTTGGTGCGGTTGCCTTCAAAGAGTTGCGATCGCAGCATCATCCGCCGCTGCACCGCAAACCGATCCTCTAGC
>PXDR01000116.1 GCA_003566335.1 Cyanobacteria bacterium T3Sed10_344R1 | reverse complement strand
TGGTGCCCGCCACGTGGGTGCCGTGGCCGTTGTCGTCGCTGGCATCACTGCTGTGGTTGACGAAGTTGTAGCCCTCAACCATCCGCGTGTTGTTTAAGTCCGGCACGGGGGTAATGCCCGTATCAATCACCGCCACCGTCACCCCTTTGCCGGTGGCCCGCCGCCAAGCCGACTCCATGCCAATGGCCCGCAGGTTCCACTGGCGGCTGTAGTCTGGGTCGTTGGGCACCAGGGCCGTGTGATACTGATAATTCGGCTCAATCCGCTCGATTACTTCTTTTAAGTCGCCTTTAGCGGACTGGCGCAGTTCTTTCAGCTCTGCTGCACTGCCCTGAAGAATGTATAGGTTGCGATCGCGACTAAAATCACTTTGTACCTGGAGCTGATCGGTCAAGCCCAAGGGCTGCACCAACTGCTCAATTTGCTGCGGGGTCAGTCGGTTATCAAAATCTAGAATCAAGCTGTCGTAGCTGCCCTGCCCAGCCAGACCGGGATAGAGTGCGATCGCACTCCAAATACCTGCCAGAAATAGCCCAAGCCAGAGAAAACCTTTCATGGGAGTGGAGGGGTGAGGTGTGTTCCCAAGATAGCTTAGGGGGAAGGGCTGTTGGCTATAAACCCCAACCACAAGGAGACACGACTCATGGAACGCGGACTGCTATGGCTGCCCCTATTAGCCCTGTTCATCGGCTTGGCTTGGGCGGGCTGGAATGAATATCAAAAAGTTGAGGCGTACAAAACCTGGGCGGCGCAGTTTGAGCGGGCCAAGTACGACATTTATGCGGTGCTGGGACAGCAGGGCGATCGCATCACTTGGGGGCTGCCGAGTCGTCAAGGGCCGGTGAAGTTGGAAAGTGTGGTGCGATCGCAGGTTGAAACCCTAACCCTGGTGGTGAATGGGCAACCGGTGGATCCGAGCCAAGACAGCGCCCCAGCCAAAGGGAAAGTCGCCCTGCGACTGGCGCTAAAACCAGGGGAGAATTCGGCGGCCCGTACCGCAGATATTCCTTTTACCGAATTTGCCCTAGCCCAGCGTTGGTACGAGTTTTTAAGCAATCAATGGCTTGTCGCCCCCGTCAATGGCTGACTGTGATTTAGAGGGCTGTTAGCTGTAAAGCCCTATCGGGCATGGCTCGTTAAAGCTGTTGGCCGTTGAGTAGGGTGCTGTTAGGCGCAGCCGTAACGCACCGTTCTGCTGGTGGAATGGGGCTGAAGCAAGCGCTTTAACGCATTTCCCGGTAGTCTAGTAGGGGATCCAGTATAAATGTCCTAAGTGAATATGGCCTAAGCAGATGGCCCTAAGCGGATGACATGCAGGACAGTTGTCAGTTGGCTCGTTTGCGATGTTAGCGTCTTCGACCGTCACCTCTTCGACCGTTACTCCCGTAGCCTTAGCCCCTCGTCCCTTTTTGAAGTGGGCGGGCGGTAAACGACGGCTGTTGACCCAGTATGAAGACTATTTTCCCCAGCGAATAGACCGGTATTACGAGCCGTTTTTGGGCGGTGGGGCCGTGTTTTTTCACCTGTACCCTCGGCTCACCACCGCAACTATCGCCGACGCCAATCCTGAGTTGATCAACGTTTATGACTGTCTGAAAAATCAGGTTGATCAGGTGATTGCCCAGTTAGACCAGCATCGGCAGCACCACAGCGAAGATCATTATTATCAAGTTCGCAATCAATCTAAAACGTCTCTAACGCCAGCCCAGCGGGCCGCCCGGCTGATTTACCTCAATCGCACCTGCTACAACGGCCTCTACCGCGAAAATGCCCAAGGCCGATTCAACGTGCCCATGGGGCGCTACAAGAGACCGATGATCTGTAATGCTGAGCTGCTGCGGGCCGTGGCTCGGTCTTTGAACCAGGTCGAGGTTCGGTTAGCCTCATTCCAAGACTCATCCGCCTCGGCCCAGCCAGGAGATTTTGTCTATTTTGATCCGCCCTACCATCCGCTGAGTGCCACCAGCAACTTCACTGCCTACAGTCGCTATCCCTTTGGGGCTGAGCAGCAGATAGCGCTC
Source organism: Cyanobacteria bacterium T3Sed10_344R1 (assembly GCA_003566335.1). Classification (GTDB taxonomy): domain Bacteria; phylum Cyanobacteriota; class Cyanobacteriia; order Phormidesmidales; family Phormidesmidaceae; genus PXDR01. The sequence goes on along the minus strand of PXDR01000116.1, from coordinate 1,356 downwards.
CGGGATGTGTTTGCCGACTTGGCCAAGCGGGGGGTGCAAGTCATGCTGTCCAACTCAGATTGCCAGTTCATTCGCCAGCTCTACGCCGACTTTGAGCTCCACACCATTACCGCCTGCCGCAGCATCAACTCCAAGGCCCAGCGCCGGGGCAAAATCACCGAGGTGCTGGTGACGGCCAATCTCCCCTCTAGACCCCAGCAAACGACCTAGGCCACAGCCGTTAGCCATAGCCATTAGCCGAGGAATCACGCGGGCGATCGCAACTGGTTCCGCAACCCGACAACCGCTGAGGGAACCGGGGTCGGTTATCGCGACTTATGAGGGTGGGTCATAGGACGATAAGCTGATTTAGCACTCTGCTTAGGCGAGTGCTAAAGAGTTCACAGCAGAGCGGAAGGCTGGATATGGCAAAACTGATCATCTTTGACGAAAAGTCACGGCAGGCGCTAGAACGTGGCGTCAATGCTCTGGCTGACGCAGTCAAGATTACATTAGGGCCGAAAGGGCGCAATGTGGTCTTAGAAAAACAGTATGGGATGCCCCAAATCGTTAACGACGGCATCACCATCGCTAAAGAAATTGAACTAGAAGATCCCTACGAAAATACTGGGGCGCGGCTGATCCAAGAAGTCGCCTCTAAAACTAAGGATTTAGCGGGCGACGGCACCACCACGGCAACGGTGCTGGCCCAAGCCATGATCCGCGAAGGTCTGAAGAACGTAGCGGCTGGGTCAAATCCGGTTAGCCTACGGCGCGGCATGGAAAAAGCGGTGACCGCATTGGTGAGCGAAATTGCTGCGATCGCCAAGCCGGTTGAAGGCAACGCCATCACCCAGGTGGCCACCGTGTCTTCTGGTAACGACGAAGAAGTCGGCCAGATGATTGCCGAAGCCATGGACAAGGTGACCAAAGACGGCGTCATCACCGTGGAAGAATCCAAGTCCCTGATCACCGAACTCGAAGTGGTGGAAGGGATGCAGATCGACCGGGGCTATATGTCGCCCTACTTCGTCACCGACCAAGAGCGGATGGTGACTGAGCTAGAAAATGCCCGCGTGCTGATCACCGACAAAAAGATCAGCAGCATCCAAGAACTGGTGCCAATCCTAGAGCGGATTGCCCGAGAAGGGGTGCCCTTCTTGATCATTGCCGAAGATGTGGAAGGGGAAGCCCTAGCCACCCTAGTGGTCAACCGGATGCGTGGCGTCCTCAACGGCGCAGCCATCAAAGCCCCTGGATTTGGCGATCGCCGTAAAGCCCTGCTGCAAGACATCGCAGTCTTGACCGGCGGCCAGGTGATTTCTGAAGAAGTGGGTCTCAGCCTTGATAGCGCTGACCTAGACTCCCTGGGGATTG
>PXDR01000560.1 GCA_003566335.1 Cyanobacteria bacterium T3Sed10_344R1 | reverse complement strand
CAGCACCAAGATCGTTGGCAAAGCTGGCCTCGGGCTTAACCTCTGAGGCATCGACGCCTAGCTGTTCAGCGACGATTTTTTGAACTTTTTCAAAAATTTCGTCTTGGCTCATGTCACTTTTGTCCTTATTGCAGCAGCGGTGATTGTTAAACAGATGAATCTAAAGTCACCGTAAGCCCATGACGCTAGGGGTTGCGGTGCAGTTTCCCCAACGCTTTGGGTAATGGGCCTTTAGACATTCGTTCATATTATCGGAAAGCGTGCCCCATCATTGACCTTTATCAAAAGACCGTGATCTCAAGCTCCTTGTCCTGAGACCCCAGACCCCAGACTTGTCTTGGGCTTTTGCAGAACGCCCGAACGTTACCGAAAAGTGCGCCAAAAGCGTTGCCTTGAGCACTAGGGGGCTGAATGGCAAAGAAAGACAGCGCAGTATTACATTCCATAAAGTTTTTTAGGCTGACGACCGACCGCCAAAACCCGGGGCTATAAACTGTTATCGATTGGAGAACCCTACTTATCCTGCGGTATCACGGCTGTACGGCTTGAAATCCTGTGGCCTAAGTACTGCTGAAGATTGCAATTATTTAATATCTGGAGCCTTCACTCAATGTCCCATTCAGTCAAAATCTACGATACTTGCATCGGCTGCACACAGTGCGTTCGAGCTTGTCCGCTGGATGTTCTAGAGATGGTGCCTTGGGACGGTTGTAAGGCGGGGCAAATCGCTTCGTCTCCCCGCACCGAAGACTGCGTTGGCTGCAAGCGCTGCGAAACCGCTTGCCCCACCGATTTCCTTAGCATCCGCGTTTACTTGGGTGCTGAAACCACCCGCAGCATGGGCTTGGCTTACTAAGCTACTGTCCGATTCTGCTCGTACACGTTAAGTCCCGATTCGTCACCGTTGGCGAGTCGGGACTTTTTTTAGTTGGGTTAGTTGGGCTGATTGCTGATTATTGAGCGGATGATCTGGCGCTGCCGGTCTCGCACTGCCGGGCAGTTATCGCAGCGAGAATTTGCGCACGGCGAGAAGACTGCCCAGGAGGCCGACTACCATGCCTAGGCTCATCAGGGAGAGCGGCAACAGCAGGACTTGCTGGGGCGTCAACTGCAGCCCGCTGGCCAAGAACTGGATGAACTCTGGCTGCTGACGGGCCAATTCTGTCAGGAACTGACGAATGCTGTAGAGCAGTCCCCAGGACATCCCGGCCCCCACGAGGCCAAAGACAATCCCCTGGACAATGAAGGGCAGATAGATCCAGATGGCGGTTGCGCCGACCAACTGCATGACCTCGATCTCTCGCCGTCGGGCCATGACAATGAGGCGAATGGTGGTGGTGATGACTGCGATCGCAGTCAGACTGAGAATGGCAATCACAAAGAGGCTGACCCAGCGGATGCCGGTATTGAGTTGGGCCAACCGCTGCACAGCTTCAGCCACATACAGCACTTCTGCGACCCCCTGCATTTGCCCCAGGCGCGTTGCTAGGGGAGCCACTTGGTCAGAATGGCGCACCCTCACCTTCAACTCATCCACCAGCGGATTACCGTTGAGCTGGGTGGTGGCCCCTTGAATATCCGAGATGCCCAAATCATCCACCAGCAGCGACCAGGCTTCTTCTTTGGTCACTGCCGTCACCGAGGCGACTTCTGGCAGTTGCTCAACGGTAGGACGCAGCACAGCGGCATCAACGCCACTGTCTAAGTAGACAGAGACCTCAAGCTGACTGCCAAACTGGTTGAGCAGCCCTTCTAGCTGCCAGGTGGATTGCAGGCTAATGCCAAACAAAAACAGCAGTACCGTCATGGTGCTGACGGCGGCCCAGTTCATCCAGCCTCCCCGCTTTAGGCCGAGCAGGGTTTCTCTTAATAGATAGTCAGTTTTCGCAAAGATTTTTAGCATAGGCCAGAAGTCCGGCAGCCACCGGCCCGTATATCTGGCTTAACTTATGACTCCGCTCGAAGATTGTCAAGAAGATAGTCACGGGAGAAAACAATCCAGCCTGGGGAGAGGTCTGAGTAACTCGGAATCACTCTGAATTATCAGGTCTATCTTGCTAGGATAAATAAGGAGTCAGCTTCTGTTCCTTCGGGTGATCAACCGATGGGTTGGCCAAGAAGTACAAAGGAAGCGTTCCCCTGCTGTCACAAGAGTCTGTCCCAAACGTCTATGGCTGCCACAATTCAGGTTGACAAAACGAAGCTGAAAAAGCCCCCCCTGGAAATTCACACCTTGGGCGATCGAGTGCTGCGCCAGCCTGCTAAGCGCGTCGCCAAAGTGGACGACGAAGTGCGGCAACTGGTGCGGCATATGCTGCAAACCATGTACAGCGCTGATGGCATTGGCTTAGCCGCCCCCCAAGTCGCCGTGAATAAGCAGGTGATTGTGGTGGACTGCGATCCCGAGGATTCGGCTAATGCGCCCTTGGTCTTGATCAACCCCCAGATTACCCGGGCCAGTAAAGAGGTCTGCACGGGGCAAGAGGGCTGCTTGAGCATCCCTGGGGTTTATCTAGACGTGGTGCGCCCAGCCGCGATTGAGGTGCGCTACAAGGACGAACATGGTCGCCCTCAAAAGCTACAGGCGAAAGAGCTGCTGGCTCGGGCAATTCAGCACGAAATGGATCACCTGACTGGGGTGATGTTCGTCGATCGGGTAGAAAATGCGCTGGCCCTGACCCAGGAACTGCAAAAGCACGGCTTTTCGCCTCGGGATGTTCAGGCTGCCCAGGCATAAACGCTTGAGGCTGTCCGTCTTTTCCTGGACGATTCCTGGACGATGTCCTAGCTTTAGGCTCCAGTCTTTGGACTCTACTTAGGCTCCCCTTCAGCCCCATTTGGGCCTAAGTTGAGAAAGACCTTATTAACCTGTGAACCTGTTATGTGGACGCCAAAGAGCGGTTTGTTTCTGGGTGGAGCCTGTGTGGCTGCGATCGCAGCAGTTGGCTCAGTTTTCGAGCTATCTTCAGGCGACCCAGACTGGGGCACGCTGCCCACCAGCGTCATCTTGGCGGTGAGCGTGCCGCTAGTGGCGCTGTTCTTCTACGCAGCGGTACGGGATGCCCGAGCGAACCAGGAGTAGGGGGGCAGCCACCTCAAGGTGAAATCAGTCGTGAAATCAGTCCGACCTCAGACAAGCCTAGGACAAGTTTACTAAGGCAAGCTCACTAGGACAAACTTACGGTTTGATCGACCACTTGATTGCGACCCTGGCGTTTGGCTTCGTACAGGGCGCGATCGGCGCGATTGATTAAGCTATCAATCGTCGTATCTTGAGTGCAGCGAGCGGCCACCCCAATGCTGACGGTGATGTGAATTGAGCTGCGTTGGGCTAGGGAAGGCTGAATATCTAGGGCGGCGACCTGCTGACGACAGCGT
>PXDR01000556.1 GCA_003566335.1 Cyanobacteria bacterium T3Sed10_344R1 | reverse complement strand
CTCCCCCGGTTCGTAGCAAATCCGGATTTGCAGCCAACTGGGCAGCCAAATCCCTGACTTGAACAGTCCTCGGGTCTGTTGTTGCGATCGCAATGTGCCAGTAATAAAGCCAAGCTGCCAAGTCCCCACCAGCTGCTCATAGCGGTAGGTGGTTTTGTCCTTGCGGCCCGCTTTTTCAAGCTGCAATAAATCAGCAACTAGATCTGGTTTAGACGGTCGCGCCCCTTGCCCCCCCAGGGCCATCAGGGCACGATGGAGCGTTTCCGTCATGACTGCACCGGATAGCCCGCCGCCTCAATCGCCTGGGTCACCGCCCCATTGTCGGCACTGGTACGAATCTGCACCAGCTTAGTTTTAGGGTCAGCAGTAACCGTCGCCGCAGAATCCACCTGCAGCACCGCCTTAGTAATCGTTTCAGCACAAGCCCCACAGGCCATACTCGGCACAGTCAAATCAAGCGTCGTCATAGGATTTTGGCTAAGGTTTTAGGTCAAAAGAGTCAGCCAAGATTGAGCAGCAAACCCCAACCTGACTCTCCTTCACCATAAACCCTCCTGTCCACTAGAGAATCAAGCCCCACCCCCCAACGCGATACCCTGAAACATAGCCCCACCCAAACTTTTCCCCACACCACAGCACCAACAGCTCTAGCGAGCCCTGGCGAGCCATGCCCGAAGGGCTTTATAGCCTTAGCGAGCTTCAGCGAGCCATGCCCGAAGGGCTTTACAGCCTTAGCGCAGCCATGCCCGATAGGGCTTTATAGCCAACAGCCAATAGCCAACAGCCAATAGCCATGCCCACCGCCCTAATCACCGGAGCCTCCAGCGGCATTGGCCGCGCCATCGCCCAGCGCCTAGCCGAAGCAGGCTATCGCCTTGCCCTCTGCGCCCGCCGCACCGATCGCCTCGACGCCTTAGCCGCCAGCCTCGCCGACAAAACTGAGGTGATCACCCAAGCCGTCGATCTGCGCCAAGAAGCCGACATCCTGGCCTGGTTTGAGCAAGTCGATCGCACCTGGGGCCAAATCGATGTGTTGGTCAACAACGCTGGTCTGGGGCACAAAGCCCCGCTGATCAGCGGCCAAACTGCCGACTGGCAAGACATGCTGGCGGTCAACGTCTTGGCCCTGTGCATTTGCAGCCGCGAAGCGCTGAAGCGGATGCAGCCCCAAAACAGCGGCCACATTGTTCATTTGGGCTCCATGTCCGGGCATCGGGTGTCCGGCGGTGGCGGCATGGCGATGTATAGCGCCACTAAATTTGCGGTGCGATCGCTGCTAGAAGGACTGCGACAAGAGCTGCGGGCGGCGAACAGCGCCGTGCGGGTGTCGGCCATTAGCCCCGGTTTTGTGGAAACCGAATTTGCCGAAAAATTCCACCAGGATGCGGCCAAAGCTGCTGAAACCTACAGCCGCTTTCCGGTTCTTCAGGCAGAGGATATCGCCGAAGCGGTGTGCTACGTTCTAACTCAGCCAGAGCACGTCCAAATCCACGATATTTTGCTGCGCCCGACCCAGCAGGTGACCTAAGGGACACCTCAGACCAAGAAACGGGCTAAAAACGGAAAACCGGAGCAGATTTCGGGATATTTGACGGTTCGGCTTTGCAGATTTTATGAGCAGAACAACCCTGTGGTTCCCATCCGCGACGAAAACCCAGTTCGCATTACGCCCTACGTTACCTATGGGCTGATTGCCCTCAACGCCCTGGCCTTTCTCTATGAAATGAGCCTGGCTCCCCCAGCATTGACGGCCCTGTTTCAGCAGTGGGCCGTGGTGCCGACAGAACTCAGCCGCAGTCTGCAAGGGGGCTTGTCCTATGCCAGCGTGCCGGAGCTATCGACTTTAATTACCAGCCAGTTTCTCCATGCCGGTTTTTTCCACGTGGGGGGCAACATGCTCTACCTCTGGATCTTCGGCAACAATGTGGAGGAGCAGTTGGGCCGGGTGAAGTTCCTGCTGTTTTACCTCACCTGCGGGGTGCTGGCGGGGCTGACCCAGTGGTATTTCAACCTGGGTTCGTCGATTCCCTCCCTGGGGGCAAGTGGTGCGATCGCCGGGGTGATGGGAGCCTACATCTTCCGGTTTCCCCAGGTGCGAATTTTAACCCTGGTGCCCTTTGGCTTTTTGCTGTTCCGCATTCCAGCGATTCTGTACCTGGGGTTCTGGTTTGTGCAGCAAGCGATCTACGGCGTGGCTAGTTTGGAAGTCCCAGCCACCGTCGGCATGGAAAACGGCGGCGTCGCCTATTGGGCTCATGCCGGGGGCTTTGTGTTTGGGGCGGTGCTAGGGCCACTGCTGGGGCTGTTCGACAAAGCTGACAAAGACTGGGATGCTGCGGTGTCCAAGAATCTAGACAGTCTTGGTGCAGATCTGGCGGACGGCGAGATCTTGCCGCCCAAACCAGAGCCAGCGCCAGGGGCAGAGACCACTTCAGAGCCTCCAGAGAATTCGTAACTGAACCGTAATCAAGGTGCCACAGCCTTGTGACACCCCAGGCTTATCTTGATAAATCAAAGGGACGGTTCACTCCTCACGCTAGAGCCGGGGCAAGTTGCCCCGGTTTTTTTATGGATTTTCGTCGGTTGTTTGTAGAACCTTTTGGGCGGCTGGCTACAGGGTCAACACCGGCCACTGAGTTCTGCCCGGCATCCTGATCTCCGGATTGCCAATTAAACTAAGGAAGGCTTTAAGACTGCCTAAAGACTGCCTGAAACCGTTATTGGAACTGCGATCGCACCCCATGCCCACTATCACCGCCCAAGGTCAAACTATTGAATGCGCTGTCGGGGCTAACCTGCGCCAAGTGCTGCTTGACCACGGCGTTGACCTTTACAACGGTCAGGCCAAGCTAATTAACTGCCACGGCATTGGTACTTGCGGCACCTGTGCTGTTGCGATCGCAGGGGAAGTCTCTCCCGTCAACTGGCGCGATCGCACCCGTCGCAGCTTGCCGCCCCACGACCCCAACCGCCCCCTACGCCTTGCTTGCCAGACCCAAGTTTTAGGCGATATCCAGGTCAGCAAATATGATGGCTTTTGGGGACAGGGCGAGTCGAGTAACTGGTAGGCCAGGCTGATTGGCTAGGGCGCTAATTAAAAGTGCTCGTCAAGGATCGTTGAGAAGAATCCGCAGGAGAACAAGCCGATGAATCGTTTTGTGGGAGGGGCCGCCATCTTTGCCGCCCTAGTGGCCATTTGGGGCAGTGGAGCTGCCCAACAGGTCGCCGCTTGGATGGGCGGGCGAGACCAGCCCATCGCCCAAGTTAATAACGATACGACCGACATCCCGCCTGCCGAGGAGGGTGACGCCGACGACGAAACCGTGCAGCAAGCTGGACGCCTCGCCCGCCGCCAAGGGGACGCAGATGCCAGCACAGAT
>PXDR01000219.1 GCA_003566335.1 Cyanobacteria bacterium T3Sed10_344R1 | reverse complement strand
TCACCAAAAACGGTAGGGCCTGCTGACAGCAGAGATAGGTTCCCCGCAGGTTGCGCTCTAGCAGCACATCCCACACCGCCTCTGAAGTGTCTAAAAAAGAGCGGTCTTGGGGATGGCTCAACCCTGCATTCACCAACAGCCCGTCGAGGCGGCCATAGGTTGCGATCGCTTCTTCTACAATTCCCTTCACGTCAGCCGCTAGGGACACATCCGCCAGCAAAAACCGCGCCCGTCCCCCCTGCTTTTGGATTGCTGCTGCCGTGGCTTTCCCTGAGCGAGCATCGTGACCGCACAGCACCACCCGCGCCCCCTGCTGGGCAAACAGCAGGGCAATTTCACGGCTGACGCTCCCCGTGCCTTCCGTCACCAATATCACCTTGCCATCCAGCCCCATGGCCCCATCTCCCGCAAATAGCAGCCCCCCTCTCATCCACTTAGAAGAGGCGGCAAAAAACTTAGTCAGCGCCTGCTCTAGGACTCAGGTCACGATGCAAACTAGCCGTCTGAGAGACGTTGAACCGTGGGTCACCCTGGAGTAACCCCAAATCCTTCACCGCAGATGCGCCTTATTTAAAACAATTCGCCCATGCCAGCGAACTGTAGTCCCGTGGTCTTCGCCTGAGTCTTCGCTTCAGTCTTAGCCCGCGTCTTCCATAATCTTGGGCACCTTGAAGTAATCGTCCTCCGCATCAGGGGCACAGCCCATAATCGCCTCTAAATCCTCAAAGGACTCCAAGGTGTCAGTACGCATGATGTTGCTGACATCGATAGCCCGAGTCGTCGGCTCGACGTTCTCAGTGTCTAGCTCGCTCAGTTGTTCAAAGTAATCAAGAATACTGTTGAGCTGAGCCGGAAGCTGCTGTTCTTCCTCAGGTGACAACTGCAAACGAGCGAGATGAGCGACTTTACGGACTTGATCGAGGTCGAGCATGGTAGGTGGCTGGGGGTGGACTGGGGGGGAAGCTGTTGGCTGTTGGCTATTCCTAAAAGTAAATATCCGCCTTCATCCGCCCCGTATTCTTCAGCCAGTTCTGGGCTTCGATGTAGTTGTTCGGGGCGATGCCGATGGCTTCTAGCCAGTAGCGGGCGGCTTCGTCGTAGTGTTTGGTGGCTTCGGTGCCGTCTCCGGCAGCTTCGGCCCGTTCGCCTTGATAGTGGTAGATTACGGCGACGTTGTTGAGAGCCTGACACATGCGAGGGTTGAGGGCTAGGGCTTCGTGGTAGCGCTCTAAGGCCCGTTCGTGCTCGCCGTTGCTGGCGTGGATTAACCCCATGTTGTAGAGGATGAAGCTCTTGTCGTAGGGATTCTCCTCTAGGGTGAGGGCTTCTTCGTAGTTTTCTAGGGCTTCGGCATATTCGCCATCTGCCTGGGCTGACATGCCGTCGCGGTAGTAAGCAAACGCCTCTTTGGCGCTTTGCTTGGTGGGCATCATCTTCAAGATCATGTCCGCCATTACGGTGAATGACTTGTCGATGAAGTTATCGTTACGCTGAGTTCTGGGCATGGGTGTCAGAGAGCGCGTTAAAGCATCAGGTTAGCAAACCGAGGTGTTCTTACTCTAGCGCTAGGCACTGGCAAAGGCACTGGGTTCAACAGACTTCGTTAAACAGCCCCGTGAAAGGCTCCAGGGAAAAGCTCTAGAGAAAGAGCCTAGTGAAAGGCCGGGGCATAGCCGAGGGCGTCTTTGACTCGGGTGAGGGTGGCGTTGGCTACGGCAGCGGCCCGCTGTTCCCCCTGTAGCAGCACGCCGGTCAGGGTGGCGGGGTCGGCCATAATCTCGTGGTACTTGGTCTGGATGGGCCGCAGGGCTTCTACGGTGGCCTCTGCTAGGCGGGGTTTGAATTGGCCCCAGCCCATGTCGGCACATTCGGCGGCTACGGCATCCTTGGTTTGGCCGGAAAAGATTTGATACAGTCCCAGCAGATTGTTGCACTCGGGCCGCTCGGGATCATCAAAGGCTAGGCCCTTGATTGGGTCAGATTTGCAGCGCTTGATTTTCTTGGTGATCACCTCTGGCGGATCGAGCAGATCAATCCGGCTGAATTCGGAGGGATCGGACTTGGACATTTTTTTAGTGCCGTCGGTCAGGCTCATCACGCGGGCTCCGGCGGCTTTAATCATCGGCTCGGGCACTTTCAGCACCGGCTTTTTCTCGCTGCCAAACTGGAAGTTGAGGCGGCTGGCGATGTCTCGGGTCAGTTCCAGGTGCTGCTTTTGGTCTTCGCCCACGGGCACGAAGTCGGGTTCGTAAAGCAGGATGTCGGCGGCTTGCAGCACCGGATAGTCCAGGAGGCCAATGCTGACGTTTTCCCCTTGCTTGATCCCTTTTTCTTTGAATTGGATCATCCGCTCTAGCCAGTTGAGCGGCGTGATGCAGTTGAGCAGCCAGGCCAACTCAGCATGGGCCGAAACGTGGGACTGGACAAAGATCGTGGAGCGCTCGGGGTCGATGCCACAGGCGATGTAGGTGGCGGCAACTTGTAGGGTGCTAGTCGCCAGGGTTTTAGGGTCATGGGGCACAGTGATGGCGTGGAGATCCGCCATGAACAGGTAGCTGTCGTAGTCCTGCTGGAGGTCAACCCAGTTGCGAATTGCCCCTAGGTAGTTGCCGAGGTGCAGGGTGCCGGTGGGCTGAATGCCTGAGAGAATGCGCTTTGCCGCCATGAGTGCCAAAGGTTGCTGAACTGAAGTCTAAATCGCGTGAAGTATTTTCTCGTGAAGTATTTTCTACTGAAGCATACTGGCGAGATCTTTTGGGTGGGGGGTGCTGTGCCGAGTTGTCTTACCGTGTTCTCCCGCCGTTGATTCAACGGTGCGCTATTTTTTCGTCACTAGGGGAAATCTTGGGGCAGGGGTGGGGAATAATCATCAGTAAATCTAATCAGCCGAGTCAAGTCCTTAGCCTGAGCCCGGTTGACCCGATTGTTCCGGGGCTTTTAGCTCAATCTCTAGCCAAAGGGATTTGGTAAATGGTCGGTAAAGGCGGTATAAACGCTGTAAAGATTCTATAAGAACACGGCTTAAGAACACGGCTGTTCTCTAGTTCTCCAGCCTTCTAGAGGCCCGTTTTCTAGAGGCTTTTCCCAGAAGTTTAGTAAGACGGCTGATTCGATGAACCCAACTGCGTCACAAACTCCCCTTGCGGCTTTGCAAGATGCGCTTAATCTGGCTCAAACGGTTGAGACCCAGCAGGAGGCCCAAGAAATTTTTAGTGAGCTTTGCCAGCGATTCGAGCATCAGCCTGACTGTGTTGAAATGCTGCAACTGCTCTGGCGGGAGCATCTAGCGGCCCAGCGCTCTGTGGCTTTTTGGAAAGAGCTGTGCCAGGTTGAGAAGCACTTGTCCGAGCGGATTACTGAGAACCACATTCAGCTGAAGCAGAACTATCTGC
>PXDR01000505.1 GCA_003566335.1 Cyanobacteria bacterium T3Sed10_344R1 | reverse complement strand
GCCAAAAAACTCGTGGCTGAGGCAGGGCTGGAACCGGCCACGGTGGCGAAAACTGTAGACCGGGTGCGGGATAGCTGGATTCAACAAGACTTAACCGGCTGGCTGGCCCTGCATCGGTTTTATCCGGGGGTGTTGGACTGCTTAAGTGCGATTCTGCATAGCAGAGGCTTCGCCAACGCAGCCCAAGCCATTCCCACCTACATCATCAGCACCAAAGAGGGCCGTTTTATCCACCAACTCCTGGCCCAGCGGGGCATCGACTTCCCGGCAGATCGGATTTTTGGCAAAGAGGTCAAACGGCCCAAAAGCGATACCCTCAGCCAACTGATCCAGCAGCATCAGCCCCAGGGAGCCGTTTGGTTCCTAGAAGATCGGCTGAAAACTCTGCAAGCGGTAGCCCAAGTGCCAGAACTCGACGCCGTTCATCTCTTCTTGGCCGATTGGGGCTACAACACTCCTGCCGACCATCAAGCTGCCGACGAGTGCGATCGCATTCATCGCCTGTCCCTCGACCAACTGCCCCAGCATTTGCCTACCCTCTAACCTCCCCCCATGCTCGACCTGCTACTCGATAAACAAAACCTGTTTGCCGTCTCCCTGTTTCCCTACCTGGGGTTTCTCTGGTTCCTGACCAAATCAGGCCAAACCCCCAAACTGGCCCTGATTGGCTTTTATGTGCTGCTGGTGTTTGTGGTGATTACCATCCCCGCCGGACTGTACGCCCAGGAAGTCTTGGGCGAAGAACTGGCCAACGTAGACATTCTCCACGGCGGGGCCGAAGCCTTCTTGACCCTGTCCAACATTTTGGTGGTGCTGGGCTTTCGCCAGGCGATTAAGCAACTGGACAATCAAGCCACAGACGCGCAGACGGAATCCCCAGCCGCTGAATCTTCAGCCACGCCCCAACCCGACTCCCCAGCCTGATCCCAAGACCTCAGCCTTGGTGCAAAATCAGCCGACTGCCCACCGGATCGTAGGCATAGATCTCTCGACCGTGGGAGGCGGTGATCACTGGCCCTGGGGGTGGATAGCCTAGGTCGCTGAGCCGTGCGATCGCAGCCTCCAAATCTGCCACCTCCAGACAGAGGCTCATCGCCCCGCTGGAGGGGGCTGCAAACTCGGCCTGGTGGTCAGCCTGGGGACAAAAGATACCCAAGCGGAGCCCCGGCAGTTGAAATTCGGCATAGCGATCGAGTAGATGGGGGTGCGGATCAACCCCCAGGAACCCCTGATAAAAGGTGACCAGTTGCTCAAAGTGGGGGCTAGCCAGGGTGATAAATCCAGCTTTGCAGCCCAGTGGGGCAGAATTTGTCATGACAAGAACAGCAAAAATGGGCGTAGGCGGGACAATACGGACAGGATTAGCGCAGGCAGCCTGCTGGAGCGCCCAGAAAGTTAGCCCCGTATTTCACCTTAATTGAGCTGAGACTGAATGAACCCTGGTGCCGTTAGCCTCAAGACCGTCAGTAAAACCTACGGCGCAGTTCAGGCCGTCCAAACCGCCAGCCTAGAAATTTTGCCGGGGGAGTTTTTTACTCTGCTCGGTGCATCAGGTTCGGGCAAAACCAGTTTGCTGCGGCTGATTGGCGGGTTTGAGTTAGCCAACAGCGGTCAGATTTGGGTGGGGGGCACCGACGTGACCCAACTGCCCCCCTATCGGCGTCCAGTGCATACGGTGTTTCAGGACTACGCCCTGTTTCCTCACCTGTCAGTGTTTGAAAATGTCGGCTTTCCCCTGCGGGTGTTGCGTCGCCCCGAGTCAGAGATTCAAACCCAGGTGCGATCGGCCCTGGAACTGGTGCAGTTAGCGGAGTATTGCGATCGCACCCCCGATCAGCTTTCCGGCGGTCAACAGCAGCGGATTGCCCTCGCCCGCGCCATCGTCGATCGGCCCCAGGTGCTGCTGCTAGACGAACCCCTCTCGGCCCTAGACGCCCAAATTCGCATCGATCTACGGGCTGAACTCAAACAGCTTCAGCGCCAGACCGGTATCACCTTCGTCTACGTCACCCACGACCAGGAAGAAGCCCTGGCCCTCTCAGACCGGATCGCCGTCATGGGCCAAGGTCAACTGCTGCAAGTCGGCACCCCCCTAGAGATTTACGAGCACCCGGTCAACCTGTACGTGGCCCAGTTCATTGGCCGCGCCAACTTCCTCAACGGCACGTTAGTTGATCAACAGGCCAATCTCGGCAAGGTGCAGATTGGAGATGCCTTAGTGATTGGCACCGTCACCACCGACCTGCCCCTGAACAGCCCCGTCACCCTGATGGTGCGGCCAGAAAATGTGGCGCTTCAGGATGCCCCAGCCAGCGATCCCCCAGGAGCACCCTCGTCAGATCGGGTCGCCACCATCCAACAAAGCCAATACCTAGGCTATGCCACCAGCTACCTGCTGGAGTGGCGGGGCCAAGGATTTGAAGCCCTAGAACTGCGGCGGCGAGGCAGTACGCCTCTGGCTGAGGGCACCCCCGTATCTTTAGCTTGGGATGGCTCAGAAGCCCTAATTTTCCCGGCGGCAGACTGAGTCAGCCTGCCGCGACGAGAAAGGGCGCTCTAGCCTAGATCACTGCAATGCATTCAATTTCAACCCGCACATCCTTCGGCAGCCGGGCTACTTCCACACAAGCCCGCGCCGGGGCATCCACATCGCCAAAGTGCTGGGCATAGACCGCGTTCATTGCCCCAAAGTCATTCATGTCTTTGAGAAACACGCTAGTCTTGACCACCTGGCCCAAGTTAGCTCCGGCAGCAGTCAGGATGGCCTTAAGGTTGGCAATCACCTGCTCCGTCTGCTGAGCCACGTCGTCACCGCCCACCAAATCCCCCGTGGCGGGATCGAGGGGAATTTGCCCGGCTACAAACAGCATCTGGCCGGACGCCAGAACAGCTTGGTTGTAGGGGCCAACGGGAGCAGGGGCTTGGTCAGTTTGGATAATTCTGCGGGACATAGGGGGGAGGGCTGTTGGCTGTTGGCTGTTGGCTATTGGCTTAAAGCCCTTCGGGCATGGCTCGTTAGGGCTTTTGGCTCTTTTAAGCGTATCTTGCAACGGCAGATCTCTGGTATCTAAGGTTCAGAGAATCAGGGGTTCGATTTTTGCTTGGACTTCGGCAATGACGCTTGGGGGGGCGGCCTCGACAAACTGAGCGTTGCGGGCTTGCCAGTCTAGACATTTGATTTGATCGACCAAAATTGCCCCCTGAATTTGAAGATTATCCGGCAAGGTCACTTCAAAGGGATAGCCTTTGACCTTGCTAGTCACTGGCACAACCAGGGCCAGGGCGCTTTTGCGATTGTAGCTGCGCGGCGACAGGACGAAGGCAGGACGACGTCCGCGCTGTTCATGGCCTTTAGTCGGGTCAAAACTTAGGTAAATCAAGTCTCCCCGCTC
>PXDR01000577.1 GCA_003566335.1 Cyanobacteria bacterium T3Sed10_344R1 | reverse complement strand
CGCACTTCCACATCTTCACCAAACAGGGCTTCTAAAAACATTTGAATCGTGCCCCGCAGGTCGGCAAAGGTCAGGCCCTTATCCACTGCGAAAAATTCAATCTGGTGAAACACGGCGGCGTGGGTGGCATCTACCGTATCCCGGCGGTAGCAGCGGCCCGAAGCTAGCACCCGCATCGGTGGCTCGTGCTGCTCCATGTAGCGGATTTGAATGTTAGAGGTGTGAGTCCGCAATAGACGACCATCGGGCAAATACAGGGTGTCCTGCATATCCCGAGCGGGGTGGTCGGGCAAAAAGTTGAGCGCTTCAAAGTTGTAGAAGTCGGTTTCAACCTCTGGCCCCTGGGCCACGGTGTAGCCCAAGCCGACAAAGATATCGATAATTTCGTCGATAATGCCGTTGATTGGGTGGACGCGACCTTGGGGAGTGTAGACCCCTGGCATGGTCACGTCTAGCCGCTCTGCCTCAAGCTGGGCCTGGATTTGGGCGGCCTGGAGGTCGGTTTTACGCCCATCTAGGGCAGTTTGGACGGCGGTTTTGACCTGGTTTGCGATCGCACCAATTTTGGGCCGATCTTCCGGGGCCAGCTTACCCATCCCGCCCAGGACTTTGGATACCTGCCCTTTTTTGCCCAAATAGCTGACCCGCAGTTGCTCTAGTTCTTCTAAGCTAGGGGCGGCAGTGATTGCGGCTTGGGCCTCGGTTTCGAGGGTCGTCAGTTGGGCCTCTAAATCTTGAATCATGCTGGCGTAAAAGGGCTGGCGGTGAATTTCGTCTATAGACCCTAGTTTAGGAGGTTGCGCGTCCCTTGAACCTATTGCTGAGCAACGACGATGGGATCTTTGCCCAGGGCATTCGCACCCTGGCGAACACCCTGGCAGCCGCCGGGCATCAGGTGACCGTAGTTTGTCCAGATCGTGAGCGATCGGCTACTGGCCACGGCCTGACCCTGCACAAGCCGATTCGGGCTGAGGTGATTGAGGGTGTCTTTGCCCCTGAGGTGACCGCCTGGGCCTGTTCTGGCACCCCAGCCGACTGTGTCAAGCTTGCCCTCAGCGCCCTGTTAGACGCTCCCCCAGACATGGTGCTTTCAGGCATCAACCACGGCCCTAATCTGGGCACCGACGTGCTTTACTCTGGCACGGTGTCTGCCGCCATGGAAGGGATGATTGAGGGCATTCCGTCCATCGCTTTTAGTCTTGGCAGTTTTCAATCTCAGAACTTCCAGCCTGGGGCTGATTTTGCAGTGCAGCTTGTCGATCAGCTTAAGGCGGTTCCCCTGCCTGGGCCGCTGCTGCTGAACGTGAATATTCCGGCAGGTACGACTCAGGAGATTCGGGGCTCTGCGATTACCCGGCTCGGGGTACGACGCTACATTGACCTGTTTGAAAAACGCACCGATCCCCGGGGCAAGGTGTACTACTGGCTGGCGGGCGAAGTGGTCGAAGAGGTGAGCGATCCCCTAGGGAAGGGGGAACTGAGATCACAGACAGGAGCCCCTGGAGAAACGATAAACTTAGGAGGTGAAACACCTGACTTATCGAGTTTATCGACTGACGTGCAGGCAATTCAGCACCAGTTCATCACCCTTACCCCGCTACAGTACAACTTAACGGCTTGGCAAAGTATGGCGGCGCTGCACCAGTGGCAGAAAAACTGGCAAGAAGGTCAGGCAACTCAGCTTCAATAGATCAATTAGATCATCTACCCTCAAAAAACTTGGCCAGCTCCAGAAAAATTGGCCGGGAATTTGCCAAAACCTTTGTAAAGTTTGTTGTTACCCCGCAGCGGTCGGTATATTCTTGGCAAAATGTCCTTAAAAGATACTTCCTCCGGGATATTCACTAGAATTAAGGCGTGGATTCCAGGGAATTTAGTTATCGAGTTCAGGATGTGGACATTGAACTGGTCACGGCAACTTTGTGAGTTACGGCAATTTTGTGAATCGCGCCAAGTTGATCGAGAGGCCAGTCAGGGTGACATTGATCCACAGGATCCAATCCAGTCGGCGGAAGTAGCTCATGTCTGACGTTGAAAATCAGTTCAAAATTAAGTTCTGGGGGGTGAGGGGGAGTATTTCCTGCCCTGGCCCGGGGACAGTGCGCTACGGCGGCAACACGTCCTGCCTAGAAATCTGCGTGGGCGGAGAACGGCTCATCTTTGACGGCGGCACTGGTCTGCGAGAACTGGGCCAAACCCTGCTGACAGAGATGCCCCTGGACATCAACATGTTCTTCACCCACTCCCACTGGGATCATATCCAGGGCTTTCCGTTTTTCGTGCCGGCCTTTGTCAAAGGCAATCGCTTCAATATCTACGGTGCGATCGCACCTAATGGCTCCACAATTGAACAGCGTCTGAATGACCAGATGCTCCATCCCAACTTCCCGGTGCCGCTGCAAATTATGGGGGCTGACCTCACGTTTTGCGACCTAGAAATTGGCGAAGTGGTGCGAGTGGGCGAAGTCGAAATTCAAAATGCGCTGTTGAACCACCCCGGCGAGGCCGTGGGTTATCGGATTAACTGGCGCGGTCATTCGGCAGCTTACATCAGTGACACAGAGCATTTCCCCGACCGCCTAGACGAGAACGTGCTGTGGCTGGCAAAAGATGCTGAGGTAATGATCTACGACGCCACCTACACCGACGCTGAATATCACCATGAGCGCACCAGCAAAGTAGGCTGGGGCCATTCCACTTGGCAAGAGGCGGTCAAAGTCGCCAAAGCCGCCAACGTCAAGCGGCTGGTAATCTTCCACCACGATCCGCTCCATGATGATGCGTTCATGGACGAGATCGCCAAAAATACGGTGGCAGCATTCCCCAACAGCGTTGTGGCCCAAGAGGGCATGGTGCTAGATGTGGTTGCGATCGCAAAGCAGCAGCCAGTCAAAGCCTAAGCCGATCTGGGGGCAGACCAGTCATCCAGGCCCGCCGTTTTCTCCCGCCGCTATGTGTAAAAATGTAAAGCGTGTGGGTGACCTCTTCCTTAGAAACAGCTAGAACTCCAACGGCCATTGCCTTGGGGAATTTTGACGGTGTCCACAGCGGTCACCGTCAGGTGATTGAGCCAATTATTCCCCACGCCTTACCGGCTTTGCAGGTTCCTGCCGCACCGCTGATGAGTGAGTCAGCTCTGCTAACGGTGGCAGGCTACAGCGCGGTGCCGCCCCATCTGCCGCCCTTGCCTGACTTGGAACCGGCCACAGGATCAGAGACCGTGGCCACTGTGGTCACCTTTTTTCCCCATCCGCGAGAATTTTTCTCCGGGCAGCGGCAGCCCCTGCTGTCTCCCATTGCCGAAAAAGCGCTGGTGTTGAAGCAAGCTGGGATCCAGCAACTGGTGTTGCTGCCGTTTAACCCGGTGCTAGCTCAGCTCAGCCCCGAAGCCTT
>PXDR01000126.1 GCA_003566335.1 Cyanobacteria bacterium T3Sed10_344R1 | reverse complement strand
TTAGCCCGCTTCAACTGACTTAGCTTAAGCTGGGCTCTGCCTCGCCGAAAATAGAGTTTGCTCTTGGGGCCAGAGAGGGCAATGGCTCGGCTGTAGCTGTCAATCGCCTCGCTATATTTCTGGGCTTTGTACAGGGCATTCGCCAGCGCGCAGTGGGCCTCAAAGTATTTGGCATCTAGCTCTATGGCCTGGCGATAGTCTTGGATCGCTAGATCTAGCGCCTCTTGGCGAAAGTGAGCCAAGCCCCGCTTCAGGTAGGCTAGTTTGTCGAACTTTCCCCCAAATTTAGACCCGACAAAGATGGCGTCGCTGTATTCCATAATGGCTGCATCCAACTGCTCCTGGCCCATCAACACATTGCCGAGACCAATCATGGCCTGAATGCAGTCGGCATCTAGCAGCAGCGCTTCGCTGTACAGGTTGTAGGCATCCTCAAACTGCTTGCTGCGCACGAGATCAGCTCCTTGGGCGCAATAGGTGTCAATCAGCCGTGCCCCCCGGCCAAGCCGGGCAACTTCAGTGCTGTGGTTGCGCCATTCGTCCTCTAGAAAGTCGGTATAGGCGGGGTCAAACGCAGTGCCTTGGCCCAACCGCGCAAAGTTACAGCCCTGGAAACGAGAGAGTTGCTGTAGGGTTCTGATTTTTAAGGGCTGATCAAAGTTGAGAATCGCGTCGAGCTGTAGGCAAACTCGGTAATCTGCGGGCACAGAGGACTGCTCGTGATAGGCCAGACTCAGACCCCGATAGGCCGGATCAGTGTGCCGCAGTTGAGCCGTTGGCGGCGCTTCTAGCACATAGCCTGAGGCAAAATAGCCGATGGGTGGTTTGCCAATGCGCTGCAAAAAGATGCGATCGCCCACTTGAATCTGGTCTGCTTGGCCGCAGCTCCAGATACAGTCGTGGGCTTGCCCCTGGTGGAGATCTTTGCAAGCTTGCTTAACCCACGTGCGAACCTGGGGCATGTCTTTTTCATGACATTGTAGGGTAATCGTTTCCATGACCCATGGTGATCGTCGTCGTCGAAAGTGGTTGTCTAAAGTGGTGTGACTAGGTTAACTGCTTGCCCGAAGGCTAAGAAGTTCCAGAAAGAATAGGGGTTTCCTTGCACATTAGCAAGCGGTTTCCAGCCTAGGGAAAACCGATCCCCTCTAGATTCTCCCGGGGAAGCTTTGAGACTTGCCAGGGCCGCTGACCTGAGGCTGGTCTCATGCTGGCCTGATGCTGGGGCTGTCCCTAGTCCTATTTTGAACCATAGTCTTAGGTGGTGATCCCCAAACAACCTTGATCCAGTCCCAGCCTAGCCTGCATTCCCCCCCAATGAACTGGGGCAAACTCCCCCAGGAAACCTCCAAATCGAAGACAACGAAATAAGAACCTTCTCACCCCCTCGGCTTCCCTCGGTAACCTGAAGTCGCTAGACTGTCAATAACCATAGAGTTACTGCAATCACCATAATTATGTCTGTAGTTAGCCAAGTCATCCTTAACGCCGACGATGAGCTGCGCTACCCCAGCAGCGGCGAGCTTCGCACCATTGAAGACTTTTTGAGCACAGGGCAGCAGCGGCTACGCATTGCGACCACCCTGGCAGAAAACGAGAAAAAAATTGTTGATCAAGCTAGCAAAGAGCTCTGGCGCAAGCGCCCTGACTTCATTGCCCCTGGGGGGAATGCCTATGGACAGAAGCAGCGGGCGCTCTGCCTGCGGGACTATGGCTGGTATCTGCGCCTGGTGACCTACGGCGTGATTGCCGGGGACAAAGACCCGATTGAGAGCATTGGTTTAGTCGGCGTCCGGGAAATGTACAACGCCCTCGATGTCCCTGTGCCTGGCATGGTGGAAGCGATTCGCTGCCTCAAGGAAGCTTCCCTCGGGCTGCTCTCTAACGAAGAGGCTGAGGCGGCTGCACCTTACTTTGATTACATCATCCAGGCGATGTCCTAAGGCATCGCCCAGCAGACTGCTCCTAGTCTTTCAGCTGATCCGCAAAGGGGGGGCAAGCTAGTCTTGCTCCCCCTTTGTGTAACCTGGCAACCAGACAGCAAACTTATGGTGTTTCTCAATCAAGATCAGCCCTCAGCCGTGCGACCAGGGCAGATTGGCCGGGTGGTCAAGTCAAATTCCCACTGTGACTATGTGGTGGAGCTCGACACAGCCCTCGGCGTGAATCAACCGCCAGAACCAGAAGCCTATGGCTTTGGTCAGTTTGTGAAGTTGGCGGATCGAGAGCGACTGTGGGCGGTGGGGGTGATCTACAACTCGCTGCTCGTCAACCCCATGTTTATGAGCAATGGCCCTCGGTTGACCAGTGATCCCGATCCCCTGTTTACCCCAGATTTAATTAATGAAACCCGGACACTGCTGGGGGTGGTGCTGGTGGGCCCCCTCACGACCACTGTCCCCTGCCACGGTATCCAGGGCATTCCTCGGGTTGTCGTACCGGTGAATACCCCGGTTTGCACCCTGTCACGGGAGGAACTCTATAGCTTCCACCTCACCCCTGAACAACGGCCTCAGTTTAGCTACTACGGCCACCTGCTGAAGTTTGGCGGCGGGTTTGCGGCCCAACTCACGCAGCAGGTATTCTCGGAGTTGGCGGCTAGTGGTCTGTTTGAGGGGTCAGATCAACGGGCGTTGACGATGCTGTGTCGGGAGTTAACTTGGCGCAACACGATTAGCACGATGGGCTAGGGGGCAGAGGGGCTTGGCCCCGCAGTTAACATAACTTAGTGTGTTCACCCAAATTTCTCTTGGGGCGGGCGGTGGGGAGATGGGATGTCGGTGAAGCTGGGGTTGGGGAGGCTGTTGACTGAAATGTCCTCTGAACAAGGGCTTGAGCTTTTTACCCCAGGCAGCAGGGGCAGAAATTGCGATCGCATTTCAGCCCAGGGATCGGGTTTCCGCCTTGCCATTTACCCCTTGAGATGGATTTAATCGAGTAAGAGTTTTGTATTCTTGTAGTCTGTCTCTTTTCACACTGTCTCTCTTAACTCACACTGTCTCTCTTACCCTCTGTCTCTCTCAAACGCTGTCTAGCCTGACTCTGTTCAGCCTCAAGTACTGCTAGCTCACCAGCCTTTAGGGTATTTACCCGAGCTGCCGGTTTAGTCAGACTGGATTCAGTCGGGTCGGGTTGAGTTGAGTCAGTCTAAGCGATCAGTCTGGTTTTTAGAGCATCAGATGGGCATCAAGACCAGCGGATCGCAGGGCGGGTTGTCGGGCAACTGAGATGGGCCTAAGTTTGCGGTTCATCGGCTTGCGATCGCAGCCTGGTTTTAACCACCCGTTTTCAGCCCCCTGTTTTTAACCACTTAAGTAGGATCTATCCCTCATTTGCTAATGCGTAATCGGAATCTCCCTCAAATCAACGGCAACATTCGCTTTCCCAAAGTGCGGG
>PXDR01000340.1 GCA_003566335.1 Cyanobacteria bacterium T3Sed10_344R1 | reverse complement strand
GAGCCCGCCCCAGCCCCCGGCCTCGTCCTCGACAGTCTAGAAATTCCCTTTGAAGACACCCGCAACAGCAACGAAGAACAGAACCGCACCTTCGAGCCAGTGCTGCGGTTTCATCTACCAGACGGCAATCGCTTTAGCATTACCAGCGGCTTTAACCAATACCGCCAGCCCAACCAAGACACCGTCAACCAAATTCCAGTGCGCTTCGGCTGGGAAGGCCAGGTGAACAACGTCCAGGTACAGGCCAGTGCCGGGGTAGATATCTTCAACCGCTTGCCCACAGCCCTAAACGCTGACCTCAGCGCCACCGTCCCCCTCAGCCCCAGCGCTAGCCTAACCGGCGTGGTCAGCCAAGGGCCCTATCAGTTCAACGCCGAAACCCTCAATAACCAGATCACAGCCCTGCGCTACGGCGTCAACCTGTTTTGGCAGATTGAGCCCAACCTCAGCCTGTATTCCCAGCTACGCCTGGGCAACTACAACGATGGCAACGTTGAACAGCAGTCTTTCTCTCGGCTGGAGTACCGTCTAGGAGAGTTCACCCTGGCCGCCAACCTATTTAACTGGCGCTACAACCAAGATTTAGAAGCCAGCAGCGGCTACTTTTCCCCCCCTGACTTTTTGGTTTACAACGGCGAACTCGCCTGGGAGCGCGATTTACTAGAGGCGCTGCGCTGCCGTCTAGGGGGCACCCTGGGACAACAGCGGCTGCGGGGTGAAGTCCAGGCAGCCTTTGGCGTCCAGGCCCGCTGCGTCGCCCAGCTCTCGCCGAACCTAGAAGCAAATCTAGGCTACCGTTATGACAATGTCCTAGAGCGCTCCGGCGACAGCGACTTCAACAGCCGCGCCATTACCGGCGGGCTCCGCATGACCTTTTAAGCCCCGCGTCCCCTGACCCTCCGCTACCCCCATGCTGAACGACTTTGAAGCTCCCCCCAGATGGCAAGGACTTCTCGCCACCATCGGCGGCGTCGCCACCGCCATCGGTCTAATTGTCGGCCTAGAACTCCTGGCCGTCCGGTTCAACCTCGTCGGCCCCCGCCCGGTTATTCCCGAACGCCCGATGGATTAACGTTGTAATGAGTTGCCGCTAAACTGCGAGAGCGCTGTAGGATGAGCCAAATCGTGAACTGGAATAACGATATCTACAACATCCCGGCCTATTCGGTGACAGATGCGGCGCGGTATTTGCGGATCCCGGTGGGAACGCTGCGGTCGTGGCTGCAACGTCGCTCTTATCTAACTAAAGACGGGAAACAATATTCTCAGCCTTTAATCGAACGGCCTGACGCTGAACGGCCTCAGATTTCCTTCACGAATTTAGTCGAAGCCCATATGTTGCGCTCTATTCGCAAAATCCATGGCGTTCGCTTAGACCAAGTTCGTAAGGCACTGGATTACTTAGATCAGCAATTTGGGCTACCCCATCCTCTTGCCCGGATTGAGTTCCAAACAAATGGAGTTGACCTGTTTGTTGACTCCGTGGAGCAACTGGTTGGCGAATCCAAAGATGAGCAGCTTACGCTGAGAGGCACCTCGAAAAATCCGGATGCCCTTGAGAGTGTCAACAGAATTCCCAGGCTTTTTCACAGTGTACGAGAGGTAGTTAATCAAGGTTCTCTGAAATCAGCGTTAAACCATTTGCTGACCCGGGTGGAATGGGATGAGCAAGGTCTGGCGACCCGACTCTTTCCGTCTAGCAGCACAACACCGACTGCGATTTCTAGAGAAGAGCCCCGCGTTGTCGCCATTGATCCTCGGCTTTCCTTTGGGCGTCCGGTGATTGCTGGCATTAGCATCCCCACCCAAGCGATCGCAGAGCGCTACGAAGCTGGGGAATCGCCCGAATCCATCGCCTATGACTACGACTGCGACCTCTCGCAGGTTCATGATGCGATTCGGTTTGAACTTTCCCTCTCCCATGCGGCGTGAGCAAGCAGCAAAAACCCGTCACATTTTTTGTTGATCACTGTGTCAGCCAAAGAATTGTGCCAGATGCCCTAAGAGCAGCAGGCGCTGTGGTGGAAGCCCATGTTGATCATTTCCCGATTAATGCCCCGGACACGGTTTGGCTGCCAGAGGTTAGTCGGCGGGGCTGGGTTGTGATTACCAAAGACTGGAACTTAAACAGCAACCCGCTAGAACTACAAGCGATCGCATCTTCTGACGCCAAAGTCTTTATTTTGTCTTCGGGGAACTATACGGGAGCGGAGATGGCAACCATTTTGGTCTCCGCCCTGGAGCGCATGGAAAAGTTCGTTCAAGGGAACCAGCCGCCCTTCATTGCCCGAATTATGCCCAGCGGCCAAGTCAGGCTTTGGCATAGTCGAGCTAAGCTGCTCAAACTGCTGAAGCCCAGGGATTAGCTTGGGCCTAGGGCAACGGGGCTAGAACAGAAAATAGCGTTGGGCCATGGGTAAGACGGTGGCGGGTTCGCAGGTGAGCAATTCGCCGTTAGCCCGGACTTCATAGGTTTCGGGATCGACTTCGATGTCGGGGGTGAAGTCGTTTAGCTTCATGTCGGCTTTGGTGACGGTGCGGCAGTTGGCGACGGCGGCGGTGTGGGTTTGCAGGCCGATTTGGCTGGGGACGTCGGCCTCCATGCCCGCTTTGGATAGGAAGGTGAGGGAGGTGGCTGCGATCGCACCCCCAAAGCTGCCAAACATGGGCCGCATGTGGACGGGTTGGGGGGGGGGGATGCTGGCGTTGGGGTCGCCCATTTGCGCCCAGGCGATCGCACCGCCCTTGATCACGATTTCTGGCTTCACGCCGAAGAAGGTCGGATTCCACAGGCAAATGTCCGCTAACTTGCCGACCTCAATCGACCCTACTTGGTCAGCAATGCCGTGGGTCAGGGCCGGGTTGATCGTGTATTTGGCCACGTAGCGCTTGGCCCGGTGATTGTCGTTGCGATCGCAATCTTCCGCCAGGGGACCCCGCTGCACCTTCATCTTGTGGGCCGTCTGCCAGGTGCGGATAATCACTTCGCCTACCCGACCCATGGCCTGGGAGTCCGAGGCAATCATGCTGAACGCGCCTAGGTCGTGGAGGATGTCTTCTGCCGCGATGGTTTCCCGACGGATGCGGGATTCGGCAAAGGACACGTCTTCGGGAATGCTGGGGCTAAGGTGGTGGCAGACCATCAGCATGTCCAGGTGTTCATCCAGGGTATTGACGGTGTAGGGCCGGGTGGGATTGGTGGAAGAGGGCAGCACGTTGGCTAGGCCGCAGACCTTGATGATGTCCGGGGCATGGCCGCCCCCAGCCCCTTCGGTGTGGTAGGTGTGGATCGCTCGGTTTTTGAAGGCGGCGATGGTGTTTTCTACAAACCCGGCTTCGTTCAGGGTGTCGGTGTGGATGGCCACGGACACGTCATAGTCGTCGGCCACGCTGAGG
>PXDR01000087.1 GCA_003566335.1 Cyanobacteria bacterium T3Sed10_344R1 | reverse complement strand
TGCACTGCCACCGTCGCAATCCCCATCTCTTCGCAGGTGCGGAGGATGCGGAGCGCAATTTCCCCTCGGTTGGCAATCAGAATTTTGGAGAAGCGCATTGCTAGATTGACAGGGTTAACGGGTTGCGATGTGGCGATGATTTGCATCATACGACGGTAGCTGATCCTATCACGCAGGGGCGGGGCCACTGGCCATCGTCGTTAAGCGGTCATGGCGCTGAAAGCGGACAAACAGGGTTTGGTTCCCGCAAGCTGACTGCTCTCAATTAGTTCAGCAAGCGGCAAGTGGTGAGAGGACTTTGGCAGGATGAATTTGGTGCGATCGCAGTTCTCCCCTATTTCCGACTGCCACCGTTATGAGCTATAGTCATAAGCCGATGGTTTTGTTTCATGGGTTCACTCCTGAAATGACAACTCTCTACGCGGATGTGGTGGAATTGGTAGACACGCACGCTTGAGGGGCGTGTGGCTTTGCTGTGCGAGTTCGAGTCTCGCCATCCGCATTTAGGTTTCAGCGGCAGATTGTGACTTTACCCATAAGTTGGACAACTGTTCATCTTATGCCTCAAAAGTCCAACGCTTACTTTGTGCTTCAAAAAAGGCGTGAATTTAGAGGCTGTTTGAAAAGTACCTGTCGGGTATCCTCAAGCACCCCATAGGCCGCTAATGTAGGTCAGAAACCCAGAGATTTTCCGAGTGATCGTGCTCTAGATGACTAGCGGACGCCCTTTTCTCGCATCTTTTAGTGGCAAGGTGCAAGATGTGAGTAGGTGCAAGATATGAGTTGGAAGACCTGCAGCTTGAAACTGCCTTCGGCTTGCGCAAGGCTTTGGCGACCTATTCCATTGTTGCCTGGCGGTTGATGTGGCTGACCCATCGGGCTCGTTTAACCCCTGACGACCCCTGTGACGGGATCTTAAATCCCGCCGAATGGCGATTATTACAGCGGAAGTTTACCCCCAAGAGCCGTTCTCGAAAACCGCCAATTGCGGCAGGCTGTCCGCTGGATTGCCCAACTCGGTGGTTTTCTGGCCCGTAAGCATGATGGTGAACCTAAGCATGATGGTGAACCTGGGCTTAAAACCCTATGGCGCGGCTTGACCAAGCTGCATCATCTCCTCGAAGGGGTGCAACTGGCCTCTAAACCCTAGACGTTATGGGTGGTTCACCGACTTTTGCCTAATGGATAGCTTATAGGGGGAGATGCATCAGCTTTGGGAAAAAGTGGAGCAGCCTGAAACCATAGCATCTTGATCAGTCGGCAAAGTACTGTCGAACCCTGACCGGGTGTTCCAAGGCGATCCTACACTAGGTCACAGAATCAGCTCACAAGCTGCCAAACTGATTGAAAATGACCAGAATGCCCCAGACAAACATCCCTAGGGTGACCAGGCTGGTAAAGATGGCGGGAGAGATGGGCATGGTAATCGATACTTAACTTAACTTCATCTACTTTCAGCCTAACGACTCAGCCAGCGCCCAAGCAGGGCAGGATAACCGAACGGCTAGCCGTCCAAGGTTTGGGGCTGACCCCCCAGAGTCCAAAAACGCCCAGATGATTTGGCGCTGTCTCCTGGGCTCCCCCATTTACATTTAAGTGAAAAATGGGCTATGGTTATAAACTGTGGAATTGAAACAATCGGGCAGTTTGTTTGCATGGCTAAGAAAAGCATGGTGGCGCGGGAGCGCAAGCGGGAAAAGCTAGTGGCGAAGTA
The DNA here is from genome assembly GCA_003566335.1 of Cyanobacteria bacterium T3Sed10_344R1. Taxonomy (GTDB): domain Bacteria; phylum Cyanobacteriota; class Cyanobacteriia; order Phormidesmidales; family Phormidesmidaceae; genus PXDR01. The sequence continues at coordinate 1,684 of PXDR01000087.1, read as the reverse complement.
CGCCTCAAAGCGTGAAGCGCTGATGGAAGAATTTGCCAACGCCAAGAACCAGCAAGAGAAGCTGATGGTTCACCGCAAGATTCAGCAGTTGCCTCGCAACAGTGCCCCCACTCGCCTGCGCAACCGTTGCTGGCTCACCGGTCGTCCCAATGGCTACTACCGTGACTTTGGGCTATGCCGCCACGCCATTCGCGAAATGGCTCACCAGGGTATGCTGCCCGGCGTGGTTAAGTCGAGCTGGTAAGCAGTCAGACTCGCTAGCTCAGGCTAGCTGAAGGCTGAGGCACTGCACCTCTCAACAATTTGAGTCTTGAAAGTTAAGCCAGGCGTTGAGTTCAGCGCTTGGCTTAATTGTTGGGTGCAGCGATAGCCGCTAAAAATAGTTGCTAAAAATAATCGCTAAAAGCGGTGCTCTAAAAGCGGTAATAGAGCATCAGCGCATCCACATAGCGATCGCCCTCTAGCCGTACTGCGCTCGGAATCCGGCCAATTTCCTCAAACCCCAGGGACTGCCAGATTGCCAAAGATGCCTGGTTAGTTTCAAACACCAGGTTGAACATCACCGCCTGATAACCCAAGGCTGGGGCCAGGCTGAGCATGGCATAGGCCAACTGTCGGCCAATCCCTTGGCCCCGGAGGTGAGGCGGTACAATGAATCCGGCGTTACAGATATGGTGGCAGCGACCCGGAAAGTTGGGCTTGATGTAAAACGCCCCAGCCAGTTCTGGCGCAATGTTTGCCCTCGGCTGGCAGTAAGCTGTAAAGGCATGACCCTTAAGCCAGTAGTCAGCAAAGCCAGAGGCAGAGAGGGGCTGGTCTTGGGGATAGCTGTCCCCTTCTAAAATGATTTGGTTGAGCAGCGATCGCACGGTCTCCGTTTCTGCGGGCTGCATCTCGTCAATGGTGAGCGGCCATCCAGACTTAAGCCGTCGCGTCAGCGGTAGGCGATCGGCAAAATTTGGGTCAGAATCGGCGAAAGACGGCGTAGTCATAGCAGGCCCAAAACGGCAGTAAGAAAGCGCAGTTTAGCCTTAGGGTTAACCGCAGTAAATTAGCCTTGAGGCTAACCGCAGCAAAGCAGTAATTCGGCGAAGACGGAGCGTTTGGTTCTCGCATGGCGATTCTACACGGTGGCTGGATGGCGTCGGGGCAGTATTTCTTCCTGTGGGGAGAAACCTGGCGGCGGTTAGCCCCTACCTCGGCGGCCTCCCTTGGCTCATCCCAGCCTGAAGCCACAGAAGTGGCTTCTCATCCCTACGCTCAAACAGCGGCGGAACTAGCCCCCATGCTGATCGAGGCGGGGGGGGAAACGCCCTGGCAACTGCCCCCAACCCTGCTAGCGACAGCAGGACGGGGTGGACGGAAGGCTACTAAGGGAGCGCTGGCTGACGATCGGCTGCGATCGCAGTCCCTAGCCCTACCCAGTCTGCTGCATCAAGATCACTGGCGTCCCCTGCACTCGGGAGAACTGCCGCCGGATGAGACTCCCCCCGCCCTCTATCCCTGGCAGGTGACCGGGGTAACCCTCACCCCCGCTGAAGCCTGGACATTTTTGTCTAGCCTGCCCCTGGGCAGCGGCGGCGACACCACCCTGGGCAGCGACCTGCGCTACTGGGGCCACGTCACCCGCTGGGGCTTAGACCTGCTGGCTCGCACCAAGTTTGTCCCAGCCTTGGCCGGGGGC
>PXDR01000073.1 GCA_003566335.1 Cyanobacteria bacterium T3Sed10_344R1 | reverse complement strand
GGCTATTGGCTATTGGCTGTTGGCTATTGGCTATTGGCTATTGGCTATTGGCTGTTGGCTTTTTTGAGAGGGGCGGAGGGGTAAAGCGGGGAAGGAGTTGGGTGGTTGTAGAAGAGCGGTGCGTTACGGCTGCGCCTAACGGCACCCTACAGGTTCTAGCTAATAGCTAACGGCTAACAGCCAATAGCTAAACCTCCGCTGGCTGTTGCCCGGCTACGACCGGGGCCACTGTGCTGAGCTTTAGCACGGGGTGCTCTAGTTCGACTTGCTGGCAGTTCCATTCGTTGCGGAAAAGCAGGACGGGGCGGTTCCAACTGTCTTTGACAGTGGCGGTGTTGAAGAGGCGACCGACTTTTTCGAGGGCTTCCCAACCGCCGTTGACCCAGCGAGCAACGCTGAAGGGCAGGGTGTCTAAAAGCGTATCAACGTTGTATTCGTTTTTAAGTCGAAATTGAACCACTTCAAACTGGAGCTGGCCAACGGCGGCGAGGATGGGGTCGCGCTTGGATTCATCTTGAGAAAACATAATTTGCACGGCCCCTTCTTCTCGCAGTTCGGTGATGCCTTTGTGGAACTGCTTGAATTTGGAGGGGTTGGGGTTGCGTAGGTAGGCAAACAGCTCTGGAGAGAAGCAGGGAATGCCTTCGTACTCCAGCTTTTTACCTTGGTAAATGGTGTCGCCGATGGCGAAGACGCCGGGGTTATTCAAGCCAATCACATCGCCAGGATAGGCTTCGCTCAGGGATTCGCGGCCCTGGGCAAACAGCTTTTGGGGATGGGAGAGGCGGACGGATTTACCGAGGCGGGCGTGGCTGACCACCATATCTTTTTCAAACTTGCCGGAGCAGACCCGGACAAAGGCGATGCGATCGCGGTGTTTGGGATCCATGTTGGCCTGGAGCTTGAACACAAAGCCGGAGAAGTCTTCGTGGGTGGGGGGGATGTCTCCGGCGCTGCTGGCCCGTGGCCCTGGTTTGAGGGCGTAGTCTAGAAAGGCATCGAGGAAGAGCTTGACGCCGAAGTTGGTCATGGCGCTGCCAAAGAAAACGGGGGTCATTTTCCCGGCGTGGACTAGGTCTAGGTCTAGGTCGGTACCGGCTTCTTCGATTAGCTCTAGCTCTTCTTTGAATTCGCTAAAGAGTACCGGATCAATCAATTCATCTAGACGCGGATCGTCCCAGGGGAGAACGATTTCCCCGGCTTCGCGGCTGCCGTGGGCGGTGCGCTCGAATAGGTGAAACTGACGTTTGCGCCGGTCGAAAACGCCGCGAAACCGCTCGCCCATGCCAATGGGCCAGTTGACGGCGTAGGTTTGTAGGCCCAGACGCTGCTCAATTTCGTCCAGCAGTTCTAGGGGTTCCCGAGCGGGCCGATCCATCTTGTTAAAGAAGGTGAAGATGGGCAGGGCGCGCATCCGGCACACTTCAAACAACTTTAGGGTTTGGGGCTCTAGACCTTTGGCGGAGTCTTCCAGCATGACCGCGTTGTCGGCGGCGGCTAGGGTGCGGTAGGTGTCTTCGCTGAAGTCTTGGTGGCCGGGGGTGTCGAGCAGGTTGATCCAGCGGTTGCCGTACTCAAATTGCAGCACGGTGGAGGTGATGGAAATGCCCCGCTGTTGCTCCATTTCCATCCAGTCGGAGGTGGCTTGGCGCTGGGCTCGTTTGGCTTTGACTGCCCCAGCTTCGTGAATCGCCCCACCGTAGAGCAGCAGTTTTTCGGTCAGGGTCGTTTTACCGGCGTCTGGGTGGGAGATGATCGCAAAGTTGCGCCGTAATTCAACGGCGTCACTTAGGGCTGGGCTAGCGGAGGCAGAAGTCACCATACAAGGTCAAGGCGTTTAAGTTAATGTTTTCTGGGGTATTCCCAAGTTATCAGGGCTGTTTTTCAAGATAACTGAGATAAGCGGAAGATTTATGGCTGCGATCGCACGTCTCTTTTATTCTGGCGATTCTGGCGATTGCCTGAGCTGCTTATGTTCGTAGTGTAGGCATTAGCCTTCGGATTTCACCTCCGGGCAAAGACCGAGTTGACGCAGAACTTAAGGGTCAAGTCGGTTCAATCCCAATCCCCACCACAGTCACCTGATCAATCATTCTTCAAGGGTATCGGCTCTTTAGATCAATCGCCGCCAGTCATTAAATAGAGCAAAGCCATGCGTACAGCTACGCCGCTGGTCACTTGGTCGGCAATCAGGCTAAAGCTGGGATCGTCCATTAGGGCGGAGCTGATTTCAACGCCGCGATTGACGGGGCCGGGGTGCAGCACTTTGACATTTGGGTTGCAGCTTGAGATGCGATCGCAGGTGAGGCCAAACTGCTGATGATATTCTCGCAGGCTGGGCAGCAGATGTTGGCCCATGCGCTCTCGCTGCAGCCGCAGGGTCATGACGAAATCGGCATTCTCCAGGGCGGGGTCGAGCTGCCAATGGCAATGGATCGAGCCTCGCGACGGCTGGTCTGTCGGCTGAAACCCCTGGGCGAATCCGGGGGGTAGAAGGGTTGGTGGTGCGGCGAGATGCACCTCGGCCCCGCAGGCGGTCAGGCTCCAGAGGTTAGATCGGGCGACGCGGGAGTGGAGAATATCGCCGACGATCGCAATCTTTTTACCCTGGAGCAGGTCAGCCCGAGGATTGTCGTGGTCTAGCAGGGTGCAGAGGGTGAACAAATCCAGCAGGGCTTGGGAGGGGTGTTCGTGCTGACCATCTCCGGCATTTAAAACCCCAACACCAGACTGCATTCGATCCATCTCGGCTGCGATCGCCTGGGGCACCCCAGCCTGGGCATGGCGAATCACCATTAAATTAGTGCCCATGGCCAGATAAGTTTTGGCCGTGTCGAGGATGGTCTCGCCTTTGGTTAATGAGGAACTGCCGGGGGAAAAGTTGAGAATGTCGGCGGACAGTCGCTTGGCGGCTAGCTCAAAGCTACTGCGGGTGCGGGTCGAGGGTTCAAAAAACAGATTGGTGACCAGCTGTCCTTGCAGGGCGGGCACCTTACGGGTGCGGCGGGACAGCACCTGCCGAAAGCTGGCGGCAGTTTGTAGCACGATGTCATACTCTGCCGGGGTAAAGTCGGCCAGGGACAGTACGTGATGCCTTGTCCAGGTGGCGTTAGCCATATGAGATGGGGGAAAGGGAACGGGAGCTAAGGTAATTACGATGGGAAGACGGGCCAAGCGCTAAATGAAACTGGACTGGATAGATCCGCCTGGGTTGATCAGCTCAGATTGGCCCTGAATAACCTGATATCGAGCTGTATAGCTGGGCAGCAGCATGAACAAATGCTCTGAACAGCTTGAGTTGACAACTTAAATAACAGATTGGTTGAATCTGGCCGATTGAATCTGGGTGCTGACAAAACGAATGAATCCACGCTTCAGTATTTCACCAATGGGGCGGTT
>PXDR01000117.1 GCA_003566335.1 Cyanobacteria bacterium T3Sed10_344R1 | reverse complement strand
GTGGCTAACTTCTATTTCGTTTACTCGGCGATGGAAGAAGAGCTAGAGCGCCATCGCGACCATCCGGTGGTGTCTAAGGTGTACTTCCCCGAACTCCACCGCAAGGCCAGCCTAGAGGCTGACTTGGCTTACTACTTTGGCTCTAACTGGCGCGACCAAGTTGCCCCCACTGCCGGGGGGCAAGCCTATGTCGATCGCATCCGCGAAATTTCTAACAGTCAGCCCGAGCTGCTGGTGGGTCATTCCTATACTCGCTACATCGGCGACCTGTCCGGCGGTCAAATCCTCAAGGGGATTGCCCAGCGGGCCATGAATCTCGGCGAAGGGGAAGGGGTCTCCTTCTACGAGTTCGACGAAATTTCTGACGAAAAAGCGTTTAAGCAAACCTACCGTCAGTCCCTAGATTCCATGCCGATTGATCAGGCCATGGCCGACAAAATTGTCCAAGAGGCCAACGACGCCTTTGGCATCAACATGACCCTGTTCAAAGAGCTAGAAGGCAACCTGGTGAAAGCCATCGGTCAGATGCTGTTCAACACCCTGACCAGCCGCAAGCGTCGGGGCAGTACCGAACTAGCAACGGCTGAGTAAGCCACAGCCATCTATTAGGGGCATCTCTTGAATTAACGCCGATAAATTCCCCATAATCGGGCGCTGCTTTGGCAGCGCCCTTTTGCTTGTAGCCAGACCAACGTTTCTCGATGCAGCGCCTGACGGCCTAAAATTTGAGTAATCTCATAATCCTGGACAATAGATCCTGAAAAATCAAGATCTTTGAGAACATCTTCTTCCTGACAAGGGCAGTACCCTCGTCTTAACTGAGAGACGCCTACCCAGATTCCCTTGCTGCCATGCCCCTAACGATTCTGATCGCGGACGATGACGAGGGCACCCGACTTGCCATCGGGGACTACCTAGAGCTGATCGGTTATTCAGTGGTAGCGGCCTCAGATGGCAAAATGGCGTTGAATTTAGTCGAAAAAATTTGGCCCCACCTGGTCATCACCGACATTCTCATGCCCAATCTCGACGGCTACGGCTTGATTCAGCAGGTGCGGCAAAATCCGGCCCTGCGACTGCTGCCGGTCATTTTCTTGACGGCCCGCACCGGAGTTGATGAGCGGATTCGCGGCTATCAGTTGGGTTGTGATGCCTACCTACCCAAGCCCTTTGAGCTAGAAGAACTAGGCGCAATTGTGCGGAATCTAGTCGAACGCACCCAGATGATTCAGTCGGCCTGGATGCAGCGATCCCCCGCTAGTCCGATCCCATCGCAACCAGAGGGAACAGATCCTGCGCCGCCAGCCAAGCCCGCAGTCGCCCCTTTCACTGCCGTTAGCTTTACCCAGCGCGAGCAAGATGTACTGGCCCTGATTTCAGACGGCCTCTCTAATGCCCAAATTGGCGATCGCCTCTTCCTCAGCCCCCGCACCGTCGAAAAATACGTCAGCAGTCTCTTAAGAAAAACAGACACCAACAACCGCGCCGAACTCGTCCGCTTCGCCGCCGATCATCAGTTGTTGTGAGCGTTGCTTTAGAGAAAAACGCCAACAGCCAACAGCCAACAGCCCCTTACGGAATCCCTCCCCTTCACCCTGTAGAAACACTCACCCCCCTACTACAGCAACAGCAGGGGAGTTGCCCACTGGGCGCTGTGATGAAATTCGGTAATGCCTCATGTTTTCTCAACGCTGGAATCCTGCGATCGCAACCGTTTGCACCGTAGGTTTAGTGGCCTGCGCAACTGAACTCACCCAAGCACGGGAGGTCGAACAGCTCCAGACGGATTCAGTGGTGGCTGAACTGTCCTACGACCTGAACGAGGCGTATCGGCCCGTGAATCCTCGCCTCACGATTGAGTCTGACGGGCAGGTGATGCTAGACGAAGCACTGCCCTCAGACGGCAGTGAGCGGCCTTCCTTAGCGGAGATTGTGGATCTGAATGGGGACGGTCAGCTAGAGGTGATTGTTGACCTGCAGGTCGGTATGCGAGGTCGAGCCTCGTTGATTTATGGCCCCACTGAGGGCGGTTCCTACAGTCTGGCCCAGCGTCAGGAGTGGGCAATCAACAACTATCAGCTCGAAGACCTAGACAATAGCGGCACGCCTGAGTTTATCGCGTCTGACCGGCGCTTGAGCGGCTACTTTGCTAGCCAGGCCGGCACTGCCTACCCGAAACAGATTTGGCAATATCGCCAGGGCGAACTCCAGGACGTGACCACGGAGTTTCCGGAAGTACTGCGGCAAGGTGCTCAGGAGATGTGGGAAGCGGTGGAAGACGCCCAAGCCGCAGATCGGGAACATCGCGGCTATCTGGCGGCTTATTTAGCGAACAAGGCCAATCTCGGTGAGGCCGATCAGGCTTGGAGCCAGATTGCGATCGCAGATCCAGACGGCGAAACCGATGGCTACTTTGACGACTTAGTTTCAGTGCTGTCTGGGTTTGGCTATGACGTGGGCCAGGGGCCAAAGGCGGCAGACCCCAGCCCCAGCATGGAACCTGTGGCCCAGTCAGGGGAGACGGATTTAGCAGCCCAAGCGGGCCTAACCCCAGCCCAGCGGCAGCAGCTTCTACAGTTGGATGCTCAAATTGCCCTGCCAGGAGAGATCCCGACTGGGTTTGAGTTGGTGGACTTCCACGCCCACAGTGAGCCCCGACGCGGGCCGAGCGGGGGGCCAAACTACGCCTTGCGCTATCAGGGGCCGGAGAATCAGTGCTTCACCGTGGAAGCGGCAACGGGCGGCTTTGGCGGGCCGGAACCCCCGGAGTCGATGACGTTTGAGACCCAGCTGTTTGTGGATGATCCACCCGTGACCTACCCGCTGTATTGGAATGATGAGTCTACGGGGGAGCCGCCGTTCCCAGCCCCGATGCTGTTTTCTGACTGGATTGAGGGGCCGGATATTTTCTATCGGATTAGCAGTGGGCTTAATCCTAATGATGATTGCGATCGCATCTCCCCAGAGCTGGCGGCTGAGATTGCGGCATCCTTCCAGTTTTTAGCCCCCTAGGATCGTGAAATCCACCGGGCTGCTGGGTCAGGATTAGCTTAATCCACCTGGCCCATAGCCTGCCCGGCCAGCCAACTGGTTGTCCAGGCGCTTTGGAAATTGAAGCCGCCGGTCACGCCGTCGATGTCCAGGACTTCCCCGGCAAAAAACAGGCCCGGCACCTGGCGGCTTTCGAGGGTTTTGAAGTTGACCTCCGGCAGGGAGACGCCGCCGCAGGTGACAAATTCATCCTTGAACACGCCTTTGCCCTGAATCGGGTATTGGCCTTGGCTGAGTTCTTGCACCAGTTGATTGATCGCTTTTTTCGGCAAATTAGCCCAGGGCAGGCTGGCATCTAGGTCGAGCCGCTGGAGTAGGTACTGCCAAAGGCGACGGGGCAGGGGGAATG
>PXDR01000497.1 GCA_003566335.1 Cyanobacteria bacterium T3Sed10_344R1 | reverse complement strand
GCAATTCGATACCGCCATTGCTGCTGTCCCCTGCCCCCAACTCGACTCTCTCGGCCCAGCACCAGGCCAAACTTGCGCGCAATCTTGCAGGCAACCGCTACGGCACTCTGGTCTTCATGAATGACGATGCGCCACAGCCGCTTTAGCTCATCTGCGTACTTGAGGGCTAAACCCTTAATCTCCTCAGTGATGGGACAGCCCGGTTCGACCTTGCCTAGGGCCAACAGTTTGGCGACAAGGGGATTGAATGCTGCTGCTGCGACGGCTTTGAGTCCGCCCTGAGGGAGAAGATGCACTGCTTTATAGAGCGCGTCTTCATGGGCTAACTCTCCCTTCACCTCATCCCACAGCTCTGTGATCTCAGAGTTCTTTACGACTCCCGTGGTGATCACCTCAACGTCGTGACCATACCCCATCTGGCCGCCAGTGATGTCTTGGGCCTGGAGCTGCCGGGCCTCGCTCACCCGACAGCCGGTATATCGGCAAATCGAAAACAGCACCCGCATCGAGGGCGACAAATCAGCTAGCACTTCCTCTACCTGGTCATCCGTCCAGATGGCGGCTTGTCCGTTGCGATCGCATTTCTTTTGAGTGGTTTGAGCAGTTTGAGAGAGTGCGATCTCTTAATTTCGACCTTACGACTTTGGCCTTAGAAGCTGTTTTAATGGGGTTGGTTAGGTCTGCATGAACACCCTGAAACCTACCAACGGTGGTTAAGAAGGCGTAAAATCCAGCGTCTTCACGGGGTTGAAGTTGTCTAAGTCATGAATAGCTCTCCTTTTCAGACCACTCCTTAACCTAATCTTGACCCCCATGACTGGAAATCCCTCCTCACCAACTTCGCTCCAGCCTCAATCTGAGCGTCCTTTACGGTGGACGGTGAGCCGCAAGATCTCTCTGGGGTATGGGGCTTCCCTCATGATTTTGACGGTTGGTGTCGTCTTAGGAGTGAGTTTGGGCAACCGCCACCAGCAAGAGGCGCTAAGCTTGGTCGAACATACTCGGGAAGAAGCAGTCATTTTGACTCAGCTTCAGCAGGGTGTACTGCTGTTGAGATCGCAACAGCAACAGCTTGCCGCTCAGCTTCCGAGCACGACAAGCTTTGAACAAACCAACACTAGATTGCAGACCGAATTAGGGGAAGTAAATACAGCTTGGGATGATCTGCGTCAATTCTTAGCTGAAGACGATCACTTCCAAGATGAATTCCACACAGACGAATTCCCGGCCTTTATTGCAGCCTATGCCGAAGTGCCTAATACTTTCGTCACCCAACTCAACGCATTGGTGACAGATCTAGACGCTGGTGAATTGCAGTCTGACCTCGCCATCACCACCGCCCAGCAGGCGCTGCTCGACTTTAGCCTTGGTGAAACGGCTCAGCAGATGGACGCCCTAGCGGCTGACCTTAACGAGCTCATTCTGGAAACCCAGGATGAAATTCTGGAGGCTGATGACTTGTTACAGGCTGCGAGTCGAACCGGGCTTTGGGTGGTTTCCTTTGCTCTAGTGAGCTCTCTGATTGTGGCTTTAGTTGCGGCAGCTATGGTGCAACGAGCCGTCACTCGGCCCCTAGAAACAGCTACCAAAGTGGCTAAGCAAGTGACCGATGAGGCCAACTTTGACCTGCAAGCTCCGGTCACTACCCGAGACGAAATTGGTACCCTGACCGAAACCCTAAACCTACTGATTGCTCGGGTCAAAACCCTATTGGCAGATCAGCAAGCATCGACCCAGCGACAGCTCCTTCAGACTGAGAAAATGGCTAGCTTAGGCCAACTGGTAGCGGGGGTAGCCCATGAAATTAATAACCCAGTTAACTTCATCTATGGCAACCTCGATCATGTTGAGGTCTATATCCAGGATTTGCTGGCGCTGCTCCATACTTACGACGAGGCCGTTCCGGACGCACCCGCAGCCGTGACGCTCAAGGCCGAAGCAGTTGACCGCGACTTTTTAGAGGCCGATTTGCCCAAGCTGATTTGCTCCCTCAAGGTGGGGGCAGAGCGCACCCGGCAAATTGTCCTCAGCCTGAAAAACTTTTCTCGGCTGGATGAAGGACAAGCCCACTACTTTGACCTCCATGACAGCCTGAATAGCACGCTGCTGATTCTCAACAGCCGAATCAAAAAAGGCGTCACCATCCAGCGCGAGTATGGCGATCTGCCTCAAATTGAAGGTCATATGGGGGGACTCTATCAGGTGTTTATGAACCTGCTGAGCAATGCCCTAGATGCGTTTGAAGAAGCGCCGCCAGTAGATGGCGCAGCCCCCCCTATACTCACCCTAATCACTCGACGACTGGGGCAAGACCGGGTTGAGGTGGTGGTGCGTGATAATGGCCCTGGTATGACAGAAGAGGTGCGATCCAAAATCTTTGCCCCCTTCTTCACCACTAAGCCAGTGGGGGTAGGCACTGGCTTAGGGTTAGCCATCAGCCACAATATTATTGTCGAAAAACATCAGGGTGAAATCTACTGCCAGGCTGTTAAACCCCACGGCTGTGAATTTCGGGTGGTTCTGCCGGTTCAGCAGGCGGCTGCCCTGGTTGAGTCAGATAAGGTGTTGGCCTCGATCTAAACCCTCGATTTAAGCCCAAGCATTTGCAATCACCATCGACGGAAGGTAGCTTGTCAGAATCTTGTTCGTCACATCAGCGCACCCATTTGGTAATGGCTGCACTACTGCCAGCCTACACGTGGGCCACGCCTTTTCTTGCCTAAAGGCATACAGCCCTACTCGTTATCGAGGGTTTCAGGATTTTTCATCGACTTTTTCTGGTCTGAGGCTAATCGACGCTCCACTTTCTTCACGTCTTCAGCCGGGGGCAGGGATTCAGGTCGGATACCCCGCTCTAACAACGTGTCTCGCACCGCCTGATTGTTCGTGACGTGCTCCTGAGAAATGACGCTACCGCTGCTTAAGTCGTTCTCTCTGGAGTTGAAAATGGGGATTTCTGTGGCAAAGTCCTTCGCCTTCAGAATGATGGTCGGCGCAAAGTCAGCCAGCGGGCGTTTATCGGGCACTTTCCATTGAGCCTTCATTTCTCGGGTCGGCTTACCAAAGAGCGCCTGGTCACCTTTACTGCGAATCAAGCCAAAGTCTTGGTTGCCGCCTGTTTGCTCATAGATGACTTTCGATAGCTCTGCCTCAGTGGCAGACAGCTTCTTACGGGCTGAAACTCGCTCGGACTCTAGCAGTCGCTGCTCAATTAGCTCAGCTTTGCGGGTCTGTATGGCGAAGTAGGTCTGGGCAAAGGCGATCTCTTGCTTCCTCGGATCACCGTTCTGGGCAATCAAGTAACAGGCATAGCGAGTGAGCATGATGTCATCAACCTGTCTTTGGCTCCCAGAGCCAAGTTCGACCATTTTACCGACGTCGGCAAAATGGTCAGGAACATCGTGG
>PXDR01000366.1 GCA_003566335.1 Cyanobacteria bacterium T3Sed10_344R1 | reverse complement strand
GATGTCGGTTTCGGCAAAACCGAGGTGGCGATCCGAGCGGCGTTCAAGGCCATCACCGCCGGCAAGCAGGTGGCTCTCCTGGCCCCAACGACCATCCTCACCCAGCAGCACTACCACACCCTGAAGGAGCGGTTTGCCCCCTACCCGATTCAGGTGGGACTACTCAACCGCTTCCGCACGGCGTCTGAGCGCAAGGACATTTTGGCCCGCTTAGCCACCGGGGAACTCGACGTGGTGGTGGGCACTCAGCAGCTCCTGGGTAAGGGGGTGAACTTCAAAGATCTGGGCCTGCTGGTGGTGGATGAGGAGCAGCGGTTTGGGGTGAACCAAAAGGAGAAAATCAAGGCGCTGAAAGCCGAGGTGGATGTGCTCACCCTCAGCGCCACGCCGATTCCTCGTACCCTCTACATGGCTCTCTCCGGCGTGCGGGAAATGAGCCTGATTACCACTCCGCCCCCGTCCCGGCGACCGATTAAAACCCACTTGGCTCCCTTTGACCTGGAAACGGTGCGGGCGGCGATTCGCCAAGAGCTGGATCGGGGCGGCCAGGTGTTTTACGTGGTGCCCCGGGTGGAAGGGATTGAAGATATCTCCGCCCGGATTCGGGAGATGGTGCCCAGTGCTCGACTTGCGATCGCCCACGGTCAGATGGCGGAGTCTGAGCTGGAATCCACCATGCTCACCTTCAGCAATGGCGAAGCCGATGTGCTGGTTTGCACCACGATTATTGAATCGGGGCTCGACATTCCTCGGGTCAACACCATCCTGGTGGAAAACGCCGATCGGTTTGGCCTGTCCCAGCTCTATCAACTGCGGGGCCGGGTGGGTCGGGCCGGGATTCAGGCCCATGCCTGGCTGTTTTACCCCCACCAAAGCAAGCTGACGGACAAGGCCCGCAAGCGGCTGCGGGCGATTCAAGAGTTTACCCAGCTTGGCTCGGGCTATCAGCTAGCCATGCGAGATATGGAAATTCGCGGCGTGGGCAACCTGCTGGGGGTGGAGCAATCGGGGCAAATGGAAGTGATTGGCTTTGACCTCTACATGGACATGCTGGAGGAATCAATCGCCGAAATTCGCGGTCAGGCAATTCCCAAGGTGGACGATACCCAGGTGGATCTCAACTTCACCGCCTTTATTCCAGCCAACTACATCAGTGACACTGAGCAAAAGATGACGGTGTACCGCAACATTGCCGCCGCTAACAGCAAGCTGGAGCTGGCCCAGATCGGCGCAGATTTAATCGACCGCTACGGGGCGCTGCCTGCCGCAGTACAGCAACTCATGCGGGTGATTGAGCTGAAGCAAATCGCCAAAGAACTGGGCTTCTCGCGGATTAAGCCTGAAGGCAAGCAGCATATTGTGATGGAAACGCCGATGGAGGAACCCGCCTGGAACCTGCTGAAGCAAAAGCTGCCCAGCCATCTCCATTCCCGGCTGGTCTATAGCCCCAACAAGGTGACGGTGCGGGGTCTAGGGGTGCTGAAGGCCGATCAGCAGCTGGACAACTTGATTAACTGGTTAGGGCAGATGCAGGGCGCTTTAGCAGAACCGGCCCTGGTGTAATCCGGCCACTGTCGGGCTAAGGTTCTAGGGAGGGGCGCGTTGAGGATGCTAGGGGAGCGCTAAAACGTGCGATCGCATCCTTGCATCCTCGCCCATGGCCAAATCTGCTCAACCCTAGCCCTAGCCCTGCTTTTTCAACTTGTGCTACCGCCGATGGAACTCACTACCCCAGAGCTGAAATTTGTGCTGAAACTGCTGGGCCATCCCCAGTATCAAGCTTCGATCACCGACCTGAAGCCCAATAGCAAAACGTCTGCTGCCGAGCGCGATCGCATTTGCCGCAGCCTCACCAGCAAAGGCATCGTTAGCCACGACAGCGAGGTGAAAAAATTTGGCATCACCGCCGCCGGACGAACCCTGCTGGGCCTAGACACCACCGCCCTGCCCATCACCCCTGACGAAAAGCAAGCGCTGCACGCCTGCCGCAGCAAACAAATTACCCCTGGGGCCATGGGTAAAGCCGTGCCCAAAGACAGCCGCCAACGCCTGATTCGGGCTTTAGCCAATCGCGGCCTAGTCAAAGCCACCCAAAGCCAAATCACCACCGTCACCCTCACCCCCCAGGGCAAGACGTTCTTGCAGCACGACTGCCAGCCCAAAGGCGCGAACCCCATCCTCAGCGGCAGCCTGCTGGCCAACTACCTCAACTTTCTGCGCCAATCCTGGCAGCCAGCGGCACCGGTCACCTCCAACGCCCCCAGCGCCAAACCCAGCCCCGACGACCTGTTGGCTAAGATCATTGAACTCGATCGGCAAACCGGCAGCGACAACTATCTGCCCCTCTTCCACCTACGGAACGCCCTCCAGCCCCCCCTCAGCCGGGAAGACTTAGATCAACAGCTCTACGAACTCCAGCGCCAAGACCGGATCGAACTCAGCACCCTCCAGGAAGTCAGCGCCTACAGCCCCCAAGAACGGGAAGCCGGAATTCCCCAAGCCCTAGACAGCCTGCTCTTTTTCATCACCGTGAATGATTAATGCCAAGGAAAGGAAATCATGAATGCTCTGATTCAAGAAATCACCCAAAAAATTCAGGACTTACCCCCAGACCAACTGATTCAAGTCCGGGAGTTCGTTGAATTTATTGCCTGGAAACAACAGCAACCCTTACCCGAAACCCTCCCGCCAGAGACTGAAGCCGCCCCTAAACTCACCCACGAAGCGTTCGAGCAATTAGCCGATGAGCTAGCAGAGACGTTTCAGCGCTGCTTCAAGAATGGTGCGCCGGTTCTATCCGACGAGGCCATCAGTCGAGAGGGCATCTATGGGGATCACCTCTGAGACATGGACTATTTGCTAGATACCAATATCCTGCTGCGCTACACCAATCAGTCTGATCCGAGCTATATCACCGTGCGCTCAGCGATTGGTTGCCTGATAGTGGAAGGACATACCCTGCAAACCACACCACAAAACTTAGTGGAGTTCTGGAATGTTTTGAGCCGCCCAGAGTCCAAGAATGGCTTCGGTCTAAGTTTGGAGCGGGTAAATCACTTTCTTAGACTGATCGAGACCACCTTTCCGGTTTTACCAGATTCCCCAGCGGTCTACCCCACTTGGCGCAGGCTGGTTAATCAATTTGGGGTATCTGGGGTGCAGGTTCACGATGCCCGCCTGGCCGCATTCATGGTAGTCAATGCAGTGCCATTTGTTCCAGCAATTATAAATTCGAGATTTGACAGTCATCTGCGGTAGCCGTGAGGCTAGAAGGCATTGGGTTAGGAGCTAGAGATGGAAGAGCAACGGCTTAGCTTTAGCGTGATGTTGAGCTACCTGAACCAAGTGCTGGAGGGAGCGACAGATCCGCGTCAACCCAGCAATGCTCAACGCTACAGCCTTCGGGACTTG